>WTCH01000007.1 GCA_013138675.1 Woeseiaceae bacterium
GCCTCATTGAACCCGGGTTCGGAGTCTTCGTCCTGCGCCAAGGTCTGCGCACACAGGGAAACGGCAGCTAGTGCCGCGATCAGTTGGTATTTCATGGTGGCCCCTCGTTGTTCTTTTGCTGACTTTATCAGCAGTTCGGGTGCGCTTCTAGCACCCTCAGGGCCTAATGGATGCTCAGGATAACGTCTCGGGAAACCTCAGTGACTGCTTTGGGCCGGCTAAAACCGTGCCGTCGTATAGATCTTGACGAAAGTCGGCACGCTGCCGCTCGTGAAGTTCACCGTGCTCTCGAATGCGATGCCTTCGCCGTCGTTGATTATCGTCGGATTCTCGGCATCATAGTTCTCGTTGGCGTAGGCGGCGTCCGGGATTGTACCTTGACGAAGGAACTGTTGAATTGTGCTGCCGTCCGTTGCCGCCCAGAAGATCGTGCTTGAAAAAGGGTTTTCGCCAGTCAGGTTGCCTCGAGCTCCAAATACGACGTAGCCGCCGTTGCCCGAAATATCAAACCCTCCGGGTGTGCCGTTTGAATAGGTACCCGAATTCTCCGCATCGTCAGTAATCTGCGTGATAGTACTTCCATCGGTTTGACCAACGTACATCTCGTAGTTGCCGTCGAGGTTGCCGCCCGCAAAGATAGCCGCGGCGGATGTGAATGCCACCAGGCTGCCGTCGTCCGACAGTTTGGGATGCAATGAGTCTCCGTCTGACGCGCTAACCTGAGTCAGATTCCCACCATTGATATCCACAACGAATATTTCGCGACTATTGTCTGCATTCGATCCGAACGGATCACCCAAGCCCTGGAAAGCCACCTTGGTGCCGTTGTCGGCGAGCGCAAGGTTTTCCGGATTCAATGGCAGATTCGTCACTTGCGTCAGATTCGTACCATTGATGTCAATTGAGAACACATGCGTATCGCGCGCCACGTTGTCTCCGGTCAAGTCCGAGTCCGAGAGGAACACGACGACACCGTTGCCAGACACTTGCGGATCATAGGCAAGTCCATCGTCGATGGCTGTTACCTGGCTGATGCCCGCCCCGGACGTCGATGCAATGAATACATTGAATTGGTTGTTCGGGTTGGTCCCCACGAAATCGTCAGACGATACCCATACAACTGAGTCACCGTTGTCCGTCAGATCGAAGTCCTCGAGTGACGGTACCGCCGTGGCCGAGCCGTCCGTAATCTGTGTGACGATTTTTGTGCCAATGTCGAAGGAAAACAACTGCCATTCCCCATTCGGATTGGTGCCCAGCGGGTCCGCATCGTCGACAAAAACAATTTCGCCAGCATCGCCCGAAACCTTTATAGCGCCAAAGCCAGGTGTCTGCCCCGGGCCATATTGCATCAGGGGTTCAAAGGTCACACCCGGTCCGCCACCGCCACCTGCTACACCGCCTCCATCTCCTCCGCCGGTGAAGCCTTCTTCGTTGTCACAAGCAGTCAGCGCCAGGGCGCAGGCGAACGTAGAAATTGCTGCGTAACGGGACATAGTCATTGCGGTTGGCTCCAGGATCGTGAATTGCCCGGAAATGCTCACAAATCAGGCAGGGTCATTCCGAGATGAGCGTCTCAGTTTTTTTGTCATAACCCGGAGGGGTTTGCCAAGTGTGATCCAGGTCGCACAATGTGCGATGCCACCTACGTACCTTCGTTGGGTTGAAGTTATGGCTTGATCAGATGACCCCATTTAATCCTCGCCCTTGGCTCAAACGAGTATTTGCGCGCAAGGCCGACAAGACACGCGTCTCACCGTTTCATGCGGTGGAGATTCGCGGTAGGAAAGACGCGTGTCAGGCGGCACAAAATTCTAAGGGCGAGCGCTTTCTCTCTGCTGAGGCGCCCCCACTGCCATTGAGCCAATGCGATCGACCCGATCGGTGCCAATGCCGGTACCGGCATTATGAAGATCGGCGAGGCAATTCGCGCCGGGGTGCGGAGAGTGGCTTACCCGCACAACATGACGCCGAACGCGTTGAGCAGCGGAAGCTGCCGGGTCGTCGAGCAGGCGACATTGCCGAGGGCGGCGAACCGTGTTCCGTGTCTGAAGACAGCTACTATGAGTACGTAGGGGATAAAATCAACGACCAGTTACTCGACGATAGCGAATCGGTCGGCGTCGATCCTTACAATACCGGTAGTTTCGACAAGTCGAAATCGTAAGAATCAATGCCTACTTATGATCCAAAGCAGACACTCAAGCAATCATTCGATACTAACAAGATTGACTCAATTCTCGTAAGCCTAAGTGTCAATTATCGAATGCGCCGTGAATTGTGCGCACTAGTGAACGACGGTGAGTTCATCTAGAAGGTGATCGGCACCGTAAACCACTTTCAACGCCTCCAGAATGATGGCGGTATTTACTGCGACAGTTCGATTGTTGTTTTGGTTAAACCAGTAGTCGCCGGCGATCGAGTGAATGTTCCCATCAAACGCGAGACCGACCAGCGTTCCGTCTCCGGCTACAATTGGACTGCCTGAATTGCCACCCGTAATGTCTGTTGTCAAGGAGAAGTTGAACGGCGTATCCGGATTGAGATCTTCGCGGGCTCGCGACCAACTCGCCGGTATCGAGAACGGCCGTTGACCAGTTGAGCGTTCGAAAAGGCGGTTGGTGTGCGTGAAAGATTCAATCATCTCACCGCGTTCTTCCCAGCCTTCGACGGCGCCATACGTTACGCGTAGTGTGAATGTCGCGTCCGGGTAGGTATCCGTACCGTATATCCGAAATCGCGCGTCAGCGATTTTCTCTTCACCTCGAATGCGCGGTGCTTCAACGTCATTTTCGTAACGCGTGCGCAGGGCGCGGGCGTCAGGATCGATCGCCAGCGCCAATTGGATCATTGGATCGTCGCTCGTTTTGAGTTCTTTCTCATTGCCGCTCCAGAGTGTCTCGCGGTACGCCGGATCGTCCAGGCGACTGTCTTCAACCAGTCGTGCGGCGAGCGACTCGGGGGATTCTTTTCCGAGAATCTTGTGGACGTACTTACTATCAGGGCCGAGCCATTCGCGCATTTTTTCGAGCGAAAAGGTAAGCCTGAGTTTTTCGTAGTTTTTGTCAATTGGTCGTGCGGCAAAAAGACGCTGTTCGACCTGCGGCAGTGCTGCGTCTGTGTAGGCGCGTAATCGTTCGTTGTTGGGCCGCTCACGTTCGGCGACACCACGCACTATCGTTTTGGCGTAATCGTACAATTCGCTATTGAGGCCAGCATCGTTTTCGATAAACAGGTGTTCTTCATACATGTTTTGGTGCGCTAGTACTGCGTTATCGATTAAGTTCCAGGCGTCACCGAAGGCAGCCTGCAATTCGGGGTCCTCGGCGATGGCTTCGCGTAGCTGGGCTTCCTGGTCGGACTTGATCGCCATCATGTCGTCGTCGTGCAATGCCTTGAGTTGGTTTCGCCGCACCTTGATGCCGTTCTCAATACCCAGGATGCGTTGTTGCACAATACGCGCCGCCTCGGGGCTGGTGTTTTGCCAGGCCAGCATACGGCCGCGCAGTTCGGAGTAACGCAACAACCAGAGTGGGATCACGTCATCACGAAGCATCTTGAGTTGTGACGTTGTCAAGAAACGATCTGTAGACCCGGGATGACCGGTGATAAACACGGGCTCTGCGTCTTGTGGGCCGCTTTCGCGCCACCGCAGGTAGTTAGGCGTCGACGCGGGCTTGCCGTCTTCGTAGGCGCGAAGAAATGACATATCAAGACACCAGCGTGGGAAATTGAAGTTGTCCGGGTCGCCACCAAATGCCGCGATATCGAGTTCCGGTGCGAATACTAGTCGTACATCGTCATAGCGCTTGTAGGTATAGATAAAATACTGGCCGCCGTTGTATAGCGATACGGCCTCACAGCGCAACTTGTCACCAGCCGCCTCTTCGCAGGCGGATTCGAGATCCGTAAGCTTGGCTTTGCGTGCTTCATTTGCTTCGGCGTCCGCGAGGCCCTTGGTAGTTCTGGCAATGTCGTTTGTAACGTTGTCGAGTTTAACCAGCACCGAGATTTGCTGTCCCGGGCATTGAAGTTCTTCTTCTCTCGATGTTGCGATGAAGCCTTCGTCGGACAGGTTACGCTCATCGCTACTGAGATTTCGAATGCAACCCCATGTACAGTGATTGTTCGTTAGTACAAGTCCATCGGCAGACGCGAAGGAGCCTGTACAACCATTTTCGAGTCTCGTGGTCGAGAGCTGCGCAGAACGTAACCATTCTTCATCAACATCGACGTTGTATTTCTCGGATACTCGACTCGATGGGAAATTGTCAATTGTCCACATGCCTTCGTCGGACCACGCTACAAATGGCAGAGTGATAATAACTGCTACAACTATTGATCTGCGCATCATGATAGCTCCCGAATCGATTGGCGACAGTCTAGCAGCTTGATTGCTTTTATCTCGTCAATGCCCGTATCGTGAATCTGTGAAGGTCTGCTATTGGCCGAAACCACCCGCTCTAAAAACCTGTAGCGTCAGCGCTCTCGGGACGCCGGCGCCGCCCGGGCGCCCGGCACAAAGAACTGCGCCTCGCCGGTAGACATGAATTCATACATTGCCGTTAGATTTCGTTCACGACGCTCGTAGCCGCGCCAGTCACTGTACTGATCGAACACGAGCGTCCCGAGCATCTCATCAAGCGGCACGCCTTCCTCTACGGCTGCTGAAACGCTGGCGGTCAACTCGCGAATGAATTGCGTAAAAGCGTCAACATCCTCTATCGTTGCCAGAGGACCGTGGGGAGGCAGGTAGGTATCCGCATCGATATCTTTCATCGCGAGCAACACGTCGATCCAACCCTCGAATGATGGTGTATAGGACGTATTCGCCCAACTTCGGTTGTGGAACGCGCCTCCCGTATGAAGCGCCCTGGCATGGGGGAAGTAGACAAGCGTGTCGCCCTCGTTCTGGCCGGCGCCGAGATAGATCAGCTCAATCGTGCGGTCACCGAGCTGCAACACCATACGACTGTCGAAGAGAATGTCGGGCAGTACCAGCACAACCGCGTCCGGATCTTGCCCCCGCGCCGCAAAAGGCCTGGTTTCGACCTCATACTGGAAGCGCTCTTTGATTACCGTCTGTGTGTCGGTATGCGCGATAAAGATGGCGCCTTCCCGCTGAAAAACTACATTGCCCATGTAGTGATCGCCGTGGAACTGACTGTTGACCACGTATCGGATGGGCGCATCGGTGCGTTTGCGAATCTCGGCCAAAAGGAGTTCCGCGTCGTCCGGATGCATGCGTGTATCTACAACCAGCACACCTTCATCCGTGATCAATACGGCAGAATTGGAACCGCCAAAGTCGTAGTTGAAGAAGAGATCGGGTGCGACTTGCTGAAACTCAGCAGCCGCATCTCGCGGCCAAATGCTGATTGCAGCGATTATCAACAGCCCGGCAATCACGATCGTGCCTTGCTTCGAAGCCATTGCAGAATTGGATGCCGTCGGATGCAAAGCCAAATACCTACTCATGATCATGATGATTCTCGACACACATACTACGTAGTTCGGGTGTCGAATGTGGCTTTGGAGACAGTGCAATCGACCCATAACAAGATATCTGCGGATTTAGTTTAATGGTAGAACTTCAGTTTCCCAGATCGATGACTCACGTATCCGCTCTAGCGTGAACCTTCAGCAATTAAGGTCAAATAGCTAGTATTGGCCATTAGCAGCCGCGTTGGTCGAACAGGGTTCTACATCCGGCCCTCCCCGATCTACAAAAACAAAAAAGCCCCACAAGGGGGCCTTTTCATTTTTATGGCTGGGGGAGAGGGATTCGAACCCCCGTTGGCGGAGTCAGAGTCCGCAGTCCTACCACTAGACGATCCCCCAATAGCTCCAAATTTTCAACAGCTCACCGATTCCAGGAGAGGGATGGACTCGGGCCTTCGGCCCTCACCCTCCGGGCAAAATAGCTTCGCCATTTTGTCTGTCGGCACGCTGCGCGTGCCTCGGTGCGAACCCCCGTTGGCGGAGTCAGAGTCCGCAGTCCTACCACTAGACGATCCCCCAGTAATCGGGGTTGCCGATTTAGTTTAGCGCTTCGAGTACTGCGTAGCGCGACGAGCTTTGCGTAGGCCAACTTTCTTGCGTTCAACTTCACGAGCGTCGCGGGTTACAAAGCCTGCTTTACGCAATGCCGGACGCATTGACTCATCGTACTTCATCAGTGCGCGCGTCAAGCCGTGGCGAATTGCGCCCGCCTGGCCCGTTGTGCCGCCACCCTTGACCGTGACATTGACGTCAAACGCCTCTGTCATCTGCATCAGCTCGAGCGGCTGCCTGACGATCATCTGTGCCGTCTTGCGACCAAAGAAAATATCCAGCGGGCGGTTGTTCACGGTGATCGAACCAGCGCCGGACTTCATAAAAACACGGGCCGTCGATGATTTGCGGCGTCCAGTTCCGTAATATCGGGTGTCACTCATTATGCGTTTACTTCCAGTGGGATCGGCTGCTGTGCAGTGTGATCGTGTTCGGGGCCCTTAAAGACACGAAGCTTCGAGAACATCTGGCGACCCAGTGGTCCGCGTGGCAGCATGCCCTTCACAGCACTTTGCAGAACGCGTTCCGGCGACTCCTCAAGCATTTTCTCGAGAGATTTCGACTTCAGGTTGCCGATGTAGCCCGTGTAGTGGTGATACATCTTGTCTTTGAGCTTGTTGCCGGTGACGCGAACTTTCTCGGCGTTAACGACAACAATATAGTCGCCCGTGTCCACATGCGGTGTGTACTCAGGCTTGTGCTTGCCGCGCAGGCGGCGAGCGATCTCGGTCGACAGCCTACCCAGGGTCTTACCTGTCGCATCGACCACGAACCAGTCGCGCCGAACCTCTGCGGGCTTTGCAGAAAACGTCTTCATTAGTCTCTTTCCGTTGGGAATCTTTTTATCGTTCAGCAGACAACCTGCCGGACGGCTGAAAGGCGCGAAATTTTACTCGACGCCACCGCCTATTGCAAACAAATCCGGCCCTTTCGGACGAAAAAACGCGCCGATTTCCGGCGCATTTTTCCTTTTATCGTTCAATGGCTTACAAACGCCCCATTGGACCCAAGTCGCTAGAACCCGTATTCGAGCAACAAGGCAGTACGAGTGTCCGTCTTTTCCGAGCCCGGAAGCACGTCACTGTTGTGCCTGACCGTGTACGAAGCGACCAGTGCCAGGCCGCCAATCAGGCGTGCCTCGATGACTGTGACCGACTCGGTAAACGTATTGCTGCTACCGGCTTCGACCAGGAATGCCTGCCCGAAGCTCGCAGTTTCGCTCATATTCCAGTTGTAAGTCAGTCGGCCGGTGTAGATCGTATCACTCTCGTCCGTGCCATCGGCCAGATCCGACTGCCGGGCCCCAATACCGAGCTCTCCGTTGAGCTGATGCTTGTCGGTGTCGATCAGGCGGCGTCCGTAACCAACGGACTGCGAGAACTGCTGCTCGATGCTGGCGAAGCGATCCTTGCGCCAATCGAGACGGCCAAACAGGAAGTCTTGCTCCGTCAGGTTGCGCGCACTTTTCCAGCCAAAGTCATAGGCCTCAGCCGTCGTTACTTTGCTCTCGGTCGAGTAGATCGCCGCAGCCGTCGCCGTGTGCTCCCAGAGCTCAAGCTTGTAATTGATTGTGAAGCCCGAGTTGAGACTCGAGTTCTCGGTGTTACCGGTGGTTGCCAGGTAGCCGAGTTTGACACTGCCCGACCACGGGCTTTCTTCCTCGGCTGCTTCCTCTTCCTGCGCCAAAAGCGGCGTGGCAAACACCAGCAGGCTGAGTATGAACACCTTGCGCCAGTTCATTTTTCGAGTTCCATTTTTTCGAGCGGGCGCGGAGTATACCGTCGGTACATGCGGCATGGCTATTGCTATAATCCCATCCATGCGGGAAAGAAACCTAACGCCAATCGATCGTCTTCTGGCCGGAGCCAACAACGCGCTTCGCACGATTGCAGCCCCTGCCGGGCGACCTGCCCGCAAGAATCCCGCGGCCGACGTTGACGAGGCCGATCTCAGCGATAAGCAAAAGGCACATGCCGCCGGCCTGATGCGAGTCAACCATGCGGGCGAAGTTGCGGCACAGGCCCTCTATCAGGGCCACGCCATGGTCGCGCGGGACCCGAATATCGAAAAACAAATGCACCGCGCCGCCGAAGAGGAGTTTGATCACCTGGCGTGGTGCGAACAACGCCTCAACGAACTCAACGAAGGCCCGAGCGTACTGAGCCCGGTCTGGTACGCCGGCGCGTTCGCGATTGGCGCAGCCAGCGGTGTGCTCGGCGACAAATGGAGCCTCGGATTTATCGCCGAAACCGAAAAACAGGTGTGTGCTCACCTGGACAGCCATCTCGACGAATTGCCGGACGACGATGCGAAAAGTCGGGCGATTGTCAAACAGATGCGCGACGAGGAAGAAGAGCACGGTGAGAATGCGAAAGACGCCGGTGCTGCCGAGTTACCGGACCCGATTCGCGGTCTCATGAAGCTGACAGCCAAAGTCATGACACGCACTGCTTACCGAGTGTGAAATTACCTGATTGAACAATAACTTGCCCTTCCGAGCGAACTGTATTACAAGAGGGGCGCACCGGAGTTGAGGACCAACCAATGCAAACCACTGCGAAGACCCTGAGCGATGTACCGGCGATTAATCGATTTCTGAGCTATTGCCGCGTACGGACTGTCCCTTCCAAGACTGTAATGATCCACGCGGGCGACCTGCCCGACGTGCTGTATTACATCGTTGATGGTTCGGTTGAAGTTATGATCGAAGACGAAGACGGCAACGAGATGGTTCTTGCCTACCTGAACAAAGGCCAGTTTTTTGGCGAAATGGGACTCTTCTACGAGCAACCCACTCGCAGCGCCTGGGTCCGGACACGCACCGAGTGCGAAATCGCCGAAATGACCTATCCGCGTTTCCGCCAGATCGCCAGCGAAAGCCCGGGGCTCGTGTTCGAGCTTGCCACACAGCTCGCCACGCGCCTCGACCGCACCAACCGCAAGCTTGGTGATCTCGCATTTGTCGACGTCACCGGCCGAGTCGCGCACGCCATCATGGACCTCTGCAACGAGCCCGATGCCATGACGCATCCGGATGGCATGCAGATTAAGGTCAGTCGCCAGGAATTGAGCCGACTCGTTGGCTGCTCACGCGAAATGGCGGGACGCGTTCTCAAGGTTCTCGAGGAACAAGGTCTCGTCACGGCCAGTGGCAAGACGATTGTGGTTTACGGGGCGCGGCCGAACCGCAATTTTTAGGTGGCCCTTTAGGGCCGAACCATTCGGGCCTTAAGGCCCTCCTACGCGTTCTTTCCTATCTCTTCTTTCATTGCGGCGATGGTCGCAGCGTAGTTTTCGCTGCCAAATATGGCAGATCCCGCGACAAACGTGTCGGCGCCGGCTGCCGCGATCTCGCCGATATTGTCCACTTTGACGCCACCATCAATCTCGAGGCGAATATCGAGGCCGCTGTCATCGATAATCTTGCGTGCTTCGCGAAGTTTGTCGAGAGCCGATGGAATGAACTTCTGGCCACCAAACCCCGGATTCACTGACATCAGCAGCACCATGTCGACCTTGTCGATGACGTGCTCCAGGCAGTGCAGCGGCGTCGCCGGGTTAAATACGAGGCCGGATTTGCAGCCCTCTTCGCGAATCAACGCCAACGAGCGGTCAATGTGCCGGCTCGCCTCGGGGTGGAATGTGATGTAGCTCGCGCCTGCCTTGGCGAAGTCAGGGATGATCCGGTCCACGGGCTCGACCATCAGGTGCACGTCGATGGGTTCTTCGATTCCATGCTTGCGCAGTGCCTCGCAAATCAACGGTCCGATCGTCAGGTTGGGCACAAAGTGATTATCCATGACGTCGAAATGCACGATATCGGCGCCAGCATCCAGCACGGCACGAACATCCTCACCCAGGCGAGCAAAATCAGCAGAGAGTATCGAAGGGGCAATCAATGGCGTCACGGTGGTTTCCTTGCTAGCGAATGGAACGACGAGACTTTAGCATCTCATAGGCCGTCCGCACCTCGCGAGTGCGTTTTTCGGCGGCCGCAATAGCCTCATCACCCGGGTTGTCAGATGCGATCTTGTCCGGATGGCTCTTGTTCATAGCGCGCCTGTAGGCTTTGATCACCTCGTCGTTCGTTGCGGACTGGTCGATACCCAGCGTTGCATAGGCTTTTTTGACACGCTGTGCGTCGGCGTCACCTGCCGGTGAATGCTTGAATCCCTTCTGCGCTCGAATCATCGCCTCGAGCTGCGCCAGCTCGACGCGCCCAATGTCGAATTCGTTGCATATCGTCCAGATCAGGGCGCGCTCTTTCTGGCTCATGCGGTCTTTCGCGAGCACGACCTCGAGAACGAGCCGCACAAACAGTTGGCGTAACTCGGGGCGTCGGGCGGCGATGCGGCGCAGGTGGCGCACTGTCTGTGCCAGGGGAAACCCGGCGCGCTTGCCGTCATCAAACCAGCTAATGGCGTTACGCACCTGGCCCGGGCCCAGCCCGATGCGGTGCATCACGGCACGCGCTGCACGTATTTCCTGCTCGCTGACACGGCCGTCGCTTTTCGCCAGGTGGCCGATCGTCTGGAACAGTGGCCGAATGTACTCCTCAGGGAGACGCCCGATCGACGCACCCTCCTGTTCAAATCGCTTGTAGCGCGCGTCGAATCCGCGGTCGAACTGATGGCCGATCAACAGGCCGAGGAGCACAAACCAGGGCTTCAGGGTTGCGGCGCCGATCAATGTGCCAATGATTTTGCCCCAGTACAAGAAAGGTCCTTACGGTCAGTCGTGGCGTAATGCTAACGCACGAGTTAGCATCCTGACCATGAACTCGTCGGACGCAATGTTTGAATCTGACATTTCCGGCCTCGAGTTGCTCGCGCGCGGCAAGGTTCGTGACATCTACAGCGTAGACGATGATCACCTGCTGATCGTCACGTCGGACCGCCTGTCAGCCTACGACGTCGTCATGCCGAGCCCGATTCCCGGGAAAGGCCGAGTGCTCACGCAGATCTCGCTGTTCTGGTTCGACATGATGTCGGATCTCATCGACAACCAACTCACCGAGTTGACGGTAGACGACGTCTTGCCGGACTCCGCAGCCGCGGCGCCACTGCGTGACCGTGCGCTGGTCGTCAAGCGCCTCAAGCCGCTGCCTGTCGAAGCTGTCGTGCGCGGCTACCTGATTGGCTCTGGTTGGCGCGACTATCTTGAAACCGGCGCGACGAGCGGCATCGACCTGCCGCCAGGCCTCGAACAGGCTGCCCGGCTCCCGGAAACGATGTTCACTCCGGCCAACAAGGCCGAAGCCGGCGAGCACGACGAGAATATATCTTACGACGACGTTGTGAACCTGATTGGCCAGAACCTGGCAGAACGCGTTCGCGATCTGTCCATCGCCATCTACGAACGCGCCGCAGAGTATGCACTGGGTCGCGGCATCATCATCGCCGACACGAAATTCGAGTTCGGTCTCGACAACGATGGCGGCCTGTATCTGATCGATGAGGTGATTACACCGGACTCATCCCGCTTCTGGCCTGTCGACGGCTACCAGACCGGTATCAGCCCGCCGAGTTTCGACAAGCAATTCGTGCGAGACTATCTGGACACACTGGACTGGGATAAGACAGCGCCGGGCCCGGATTTGCCGGTCGACGTGCTCGAACAGACCAGCGCCAAGTACCAGGAAGCCTACAACCGACTGACGCAATAATGATTCCGTATCTTCGACAACATTTCGACAATCTGGTCTGGGGCGACGGGCTGGAGAAATACGGCACGCTCGGCCATGTGGCAGCCGTCATCCTTCGTTACGGGTATGGGCTGATACGCGACATGGTATCCGGGCAGATAACCCTGCGCGCGATGAGCCTTGTCTACACAACCCTGTTATCCGTTGTGCCGCTCATCGCATTGAGCTTCTCGGTATTACAGGGTTTTGGGGTCCACAATCAGCTCGAGCCGTTCCTCTACGATTTTCTCGAGCCGCTCGGCGAACAGGGTGCCCAGATAACCACCCAGGTCATCGAACTTGTCGACAACGTCAAGGGCGGCGTTCTTGGTGGCATCAGTCTCGCATTCTTCATCTACACCGCGGTGTCGATGGTGCAGAAGATGGAAGAGAGTTTTAACTACGTCTGGTATGTCGCGAAGCGTCGTAGCTTTGCTCGTCGCGTGACCGAGTACATGATCGTGCTGTTGATCGGCCCGGTAATTATTGTTGTCGCGCTCGGCATGATCGCGTCACTCCGCAGCAATACCATGGTGCAGTTCTTCCTGACCAACGAGGCGCTGGGACCGATTTTCGTTGTCACGAGCAAGCTGACCCCGTACCTGCTGATTACCGGTGTATTCACGTTCCTGTACATGTACATGCCGAACACGAAGGTGCGCTTCAAGGCCGCTATTATCGGCGGTCTGGCCGGCGGCTTTGCCTGGGCAAGCCTGAGCGCGATTTTTGCAAACGTTGTCGTTTTCTCAACGAGCAAGCAAGCCATCTATGCCGGTTTTGCCGTCGCGATATTCACGCTGATCTGGCTATACCTGAACTGGCTTGTCCTGCTATTTGGCGCCCAGCTCGCCTACTACATTCAGAACCCGGCCTTCCTTCGTATCGGTCGACGCGAACCGCGTCTGTCGAATGCCATGAGCGAACGCCTTGCGCTCAACATCATGTTTTTCGTTGGCCGTGCGTTCCGCGATCCGGAAAAGTCAGTCACTGTTGCTGAGATGAGCGATGAAATGCAGATGCCGTCGATCACGCTGATGCCGGTTCTGCTGGCACTTGAAGCAGGTGGCTTGCTGGCCGCTACCGAGAAAGAATTCCTGTTGCCCGGCAAAGACATGGCAGCCATTCGTCTGCAGGACATTCTATCGGTCGTGCGCGAGCAAGGTGAGACCGGTTCCTACCGGGATCCGAAGTGGTCTGGAGAAATAGAAGAGTTTGGTAAGACCCTGGACGATGCGGTGTTGTCGACCGTTGGCGACCGAACGCTGTCAGATCTATTAGATTCCAACTGATTCGTGGGAGCCCCTTCAGGGGCGAATTCTTCGGGCCTGAAGGCCCTCCTACAGGCGGGCTCCTACACTACGCTCCGGCGATCATCATCTCGCTGACCAGCAACGACCCGCAACGAATCCCGCCGCGCATGTCCTGATCCACGCCAATCGCCGCGATGCGTTGGTACAGGTCGCGCAGATTGCCTGCAATCGTGACCTCATGCACCGGGTACTGAATCTCGCCGTTCTCAACCCATTGACCAACAACGCCGCGCGAGTAGTCGCCTGTGACGGCATTCAAGCCATGCCCGATGAGTTCCTCGACAATCAGGCCAGTCCCCATTTCGGCAAGCAGCGATTCGAGATCGCCGCCGGTGCCGGGCACGATCAGGTTTTGCGTACCGCCGGCGTTTGCCGTGGTCTGCAAACCAAGCCGGCGCGCCGAGTAGCTGCTCAGCACATAGCCTTGCAACACACCATCGGCAACGATGTCACGATCGTAGGTTGCTACGCCTTCGGCGTCGTAGGCTGCGCTCGCCATGGCTTTTGGCATATGCGGCCTCTCTTCGATACGGATGAATTCCGGAAAAATGGTCTCTCCCACGGCATCGAGGAGAAATGTCGCTCGCCGGTACTGGGCACCACCGGCAACCGCCCCGATGGCGTGGCCGATGAATCCCCGCGCCAATTCGGGTGTGAACAGCACGGGCGCCTTTGTCGTCCTGATCTTGCGCGCGCCCAGGCGGCCGATCGTGCGTTTTGCCGCGGTTTCGCCGATGAGCTTCGCGTCCTCGAGGTCTGCCGCATCCCGCGCTGCGCTGTAGTAGTAGTCGCGCTGCATTTCGCCGTCCTGGCTGCCGAGCACAACGCAACTGATGCTGTGGCTCGACTTGGAGAAACTGCCAATGAAGCCGTGCGTATTGCCGTAGGCCCGCGTGCCACGATTGGTGGAAACGGTCGCGCCTTCCGAGTTATCAATCCGCTTGTCGAACTTGAGGCCGGCGTCTTCGCAGGCGATCGCCATTTCAATGGCATCGGCCGCTTCAATCGGCCAAGCGAAATCGAGATCCAGATCCTGCGGATCCGCGCACATCAAATCTGCGTCGGCCAGCCCGGAGTGTGGGTCCTGTTCTGTGCAGTCGGCGAATGTGCAGGCCTTCTGGACAGCTTCACAAATCGACTCCGGTCGAATATCCGTCGTACTCGCACTACCCTTGCGCTTGTCCTTGAATACGGTGATACCGAGGCCACGATCGTTCGTGTACTCAAGATTCTCCACATCGCCCAAACGCGCTGTCGCGGACAGTCCGGTGTCACTGCTGACTGCAACTTCGGCCTGATCCACGCCGCGCTGTTTCGCCTCCTCGAGCGCTATGCGCACAAGGGCTTCAAGTTCCTCTCGTCCCATGAGGTAAGCTTATCCGGTGACTGATTCAAAGCCTAGCAAAAGCGCGAGAAAACGCGAGCAGCTCGAGTTGCAGACTCTCGGCGAGCAGCTTATTGCGCTAAATGACGCCGAGCTCGCATCACTGGTACTCGATGAGCGCCTTTGCGACGCTGTTAAGAACGCACGGAGCATGAAGGCACACGGCGCGCTGCGGCGACAAAAACAGCTCATCGGCAAACTGATGCGCGACCTCGACCCGGAGCCGATACGTCTCGCCCTTGTCGCATTGCGGGCTGACGACGCGCGTGACAAACAAATATTCGCTCGTGCCGAGAAGTGGCGGGACCGGATCGCTCGGGAAGGAGCAGAGGCACTTGATGCCTTTGCTGCGGAAACACGTACGTCGGACCCGGATTTACGGTCACAACTTGCCGAGCTCGATGTCGCATTCAGTGAGAAAGACGAAAAAACCGTACGTCGCAAGATTTTCCGGCGTATTCACGAGATTCTGGGTAAAATTCGGTAGATGAGTATCAAAGTTGGAATCATCATGGGCTCCCGGTCCGACTGGGAAACGATGCAGCACGCGAGTGCCATGCTCGACACGCTGGGTGTGCATTACGAAGTAACGGTTGTTTCTGCACACCGCACGCCCGATCTGCTATTTGAGTATGCGGAGTCCGCTGTTGAACGCGGTCTGCAGGTCATCATTGCAGGCGCCGGCGGCGCCGCCCATCTGCCGGGTATGGCGGCCGCGAAGACTCGCGTGCCGGTCCTCGGCGTACCGGTGCAATCGAAAGCGCTGAACGGCATGGATTCGCTGCTATCGATCGCCCAAATGCCGGCCGGTATCCCGGTCGGCACAATGGCCATCGGCAAGGCCGGGGCTACGAACGCCGCATTGCTCGCGGCTGCCATCGTTGCCAACGGTGACGAATCCGTTGCCAGCGCGCTCGACCAGTTTCGGCAGAATCAGACTGACAAGGTTCTCTCCGACCCCGACCCCAGAAGCTAGACTGTGCGCATCGGCATTATAGGGGCCGGGCAACTCGGCCAGATGCTCGGATTTGCAGCCCGCGAGCTCGGGCATGAGTGCTACTTCCTGGATCCGTCCGATGCGCCACCCGCCGCCAAGGCAGGCCCGGTCATTCAGGCAGCGTTCGATGATCGCGTCGCATTGTCCATACTGGCCGAGAAATGCGATGTCCTGACGTACGAGTTCGAGAACGTCCCCGTCGAAGCGCTGCAAGATATCGCTGACAAGGTGCCTGTTTACCCGCCACACGATGCCCTGCGCCTCGCCCAGGACCGGCTGACCGAGAAGCAGCTGTTCGAGCAACTCGACATACCGCTTCCAAAATATCATCCGATAGACTCGGTAGATGACCTGAGACAGGCCGTCGAATCGATCGGTTTGCCGCTCGTCATCAAGACCCGGCACATGGGCTATGACGGCAAGGGGCAATTCGTTCTGCGGGACGAGAAGCTGGTCGGCGCGGCGTGGCAAGAGCTCGGCGGGAAGGCGTTAATCGCCGAGCAATGGGTCAATTTCGACTTCGAGGTTTCGGCTATCGGCGTGCGCAGCGCAAACGGTGACATTGCAACCTATTGCCTGACGCACAATGAGCATGCCGCGGGAATCCTGCGCGTGTCACGCGCGCCAGTTGAGGATGATGTTTTGACCGACAAGGCAACGCGATACATGCGACGCATGCTCGAGCATCTAGACTATGTCGGCGTTCTTGCGCTTGAGCTGTTTGTCGTCGGCAACAAGCTGCTGGCCAATGAGTTCGCACCTCGCGTTCACAACTCCGGGCACTGGACGATCGAAGGTGCCGAGACCAGCCAGTTTTCGAATCACATCCTGGCCGTGACCGATGCCACGCCAGGGTCGACCGCGACGGTCGGTCATGCCGGTATGATTAACCTGATCGGGAACATTCCGGACGCGGCCAGAGAGCTGGGTGACGGCGCACTGCACGACTATGGAAAGTCCGCCCGGCCGGGTCGCAAACTCGGTCATATCACCGTGGTGGCCGACTCAGCCGAGGGCCGCGACACCTTGATCGAGTGCATAAACCAATCTGTGACGTAATTCACCAGAACGTAAGGAACTACGATATAGCCGGAGTCCCGAAAAAGCGGGTAAACTTGAGTCGAAAGAACACTATATGCCTTACCTAGAACACTTCAATTTGCGGGAACAGCCGTTTCGGCTGACTCCCGACCCGGATTTCCTGTACTGGAGCAAGCAGCATGCCCGGGCCAAAGCCTATATGGAGTCAACCATATGGCTCGCGGATGGCTTTGTCGTCATTACGGGTGAAATCGGCTCCGGCAAAACGACGCTCTTGCAGTCATTTCTCGACGAGCTGGACGACGACGTCGTCTATGCGGTCGTATCGCAGACGCAGCTCACACCAACGCAGTTCCTTCAGGCCGTGCTCACTGAATTCGGCTTCAAACCATTCGACAAGCGTAAAGTCGAACTGCTCGACATGCTCAACATGTTCCTCATTGAGCAGTACTCCAACGGCAAGAAAGTAGTTCTAATCGTTGACGAAGCGCAAAACCTCATGCACAGGGTGCTCGAGGAAATTCGCCTGATGTCGGGAATCGAGACGCACAAAGAAAAGGTTCTGCGCATCATTCTCGCCGGCCAGCCGGAACTCAAGGACACGCTCGATTCGCCGGGCCTTAAACAGCTTGTGCAACGTGTCAGGCTGCGGTTTCACATCGGGCCGCTCGACAGCCGCGAAATGAAGGAATATATCAATCATCGCCTGAGCGTCGCCGGCCGCGCCGATGGCAAACTGTTTGAAGAAGACGCCTTCGACATTATTCAACGTTACTCGGGCGGCGTACCGCGCCTGATCAACACCTTGTGCGACACGGCGTTGTTGTGTTCATTCGCAGACGAAAAGCCCACGGTAAGTGGTGATGACATCATGACAGCGGTTGCCGAGCTCAACTGGAACGAACACGAGAGCACCACGGGCCGGTACAAAAAGATGCAGCAGGTAACCGAGCGCCTCAGTGATCACAGCAATCTTTCGCAGATCGAGTTACGTACCGATGGTGAGCGCATCTCGGTGCAGACGTTCCCTGCCGGACGCGTCATCGTCGGACGCTCACCGGACAACGAGATCTACATCAAGAGCAAATTCGTCAGCCGACATCACGCGCAGCTTGTCAGCGACGAGGACGGTTGCACAATCGAGGACCTGAATAGCACCAATGGCGTTTTTATGGGCGAGAAGCAGGTCAAGAAGCAGCGGCTGAAGAACGGCGACGTCGTAACGCTTGGTGTCTACGAACTCGTCTACACCGATTTGCGTCAAAGAGAATCGGCAAACGAGGAAGATATTTCGGATGACGTTGATCGCGACGACGAAGCTTCGGTCGTCGGCGAATAAATCTCAGCGACCTGGCTCAGCGATCCGGGCGCTGCCCGACACGCTTGTCGGTGACGCGATAATCACGACGCTTTAGCAATACCGCTAGTCCTGCAACCAGGCAGATCACCCCGGTCACGAAGCAAATCGTCGGCCAGTAGCCGTGATTGATGTACATCGACGCAGCCAACGACACCGCACCGGCAAGCATGTACAGGTACGGCAGGCTTTCATAGATTGGTCGTGAAACCCACATAGCACTTCATTTTCCACGGCGAGTGCCATGGAGTCCAGTCGCTATGAGTGGGAGGGGACCTCCGGGAATCGCTCAGTGCTTGGAGCGACCTACGCCGAAAAGGCCCAGGATACGCGACAGAATCGAGTCCGACAGGCCATCCACGACCAGATCAGGCTCGGCATCGAAGTTGTCTGCGCGCAGTCCTTGCACGAATTTCTGCGAATTGGCGTCCAGATCATTCTCGGTAATTGTAGTTTCGAAAGCCATCATCGTGTTCCTTGAAAAGACAAACGAACACTACATCGAACATAGGTCGAATACTTTGAACAATCTCACAATGTTAAATGCGAAATGCGCGGATTCGTGGTTATGTAAAGGCTAACCCGTACCGCCGACCGTGAGCTCGTCGATCTTCAGGGTTGGTTGACCAACCCCGACCGGTACCGACTGCCCTTCCTTGCCGCAGGTACCGACACCGGAATCGAGCGCAAGGTCATTGCCGATCATCGATATCTTCGTCAGCACTTCGGGGCCGTCGCCGATCAGCATGGCGCCTTTGACCGGCGTCGTGACCTTGCCGTTCTCGATCAGGTAGGCCTCGCTCGCGGAAAACACGAATTTGCCGGACGTGATGTCGACCTGGCCACCGCCGAAGTTGGGGGCATAGAGGCCCTTGTCGACCGAAGCGATGATGTCTTCCGGGTTGTCCGGGCCGGCCAGCATGTAGGTGTTGGTCATACGCGGCATCGGCATATAGGCGTAGGACTCACGGCGGCCATTGCCGGTGGGCTCGACACCCATCAGCCGCGCGTTGAGTTTGTCCTGCATATAGCCCTTGAGGACGCCATTCTCGACCAGCACGTTGTATTTTCCCGGGGTGCCTTCGTCGTCTACCGCGAGTGATCCGCGGCGATCGGCCAATGTTCCATCGTCTACGATCGTGCAATTGTCGGGCGCGACTTTCTCGCCGACCCGTCCTGAGAATGCGGACGTGCCCTTGCGGTTGAAGTCACCCTCAAGACCATGGCCCACTGCTTCGTGTAGCAATATGCCGGGCCAGCCCGAGCCGAGAACAACCGGCATCATGCCGGCCGGTGCTGCGACGGCCTCGAGTTGAACGACGGCCTGGCGTACGGCCTCACGCGCATACTCCATAGATATGTCATCGGACAAAAAGTAATTGAGATCGGCCCGTGCACCACCACCTGCATAGCCCTGCTCACGGCGACCGTCCTGCTCGAGGATGACGCTGACATTAAGGCGCACGAGCGGACGCACATCGGCCGCCAGAGTGCCGTCGGAAGCGGCAATGAGTACCAGATCCTGGCTGCTCGAGAGGCTGATGATGACCTGTTCGATGCGGCTGTCCAGATCCCTGGTCTTCGCCTCGATATCGGCCAGCAACGTAGTCTTTTGTTCGTCGGTTATGCTGATCAACGGGTCGATGGCCGGATACAGCAATGCCGAGTCCGTTCGCTGCCACGCCTGCAGGGCCTTGCTCTCGCCCTGGCGCGCTATTGCACGAGCAGCGCCCGCCGCGTGTTCGAGCGCCGGCAGGACCAGTTCATCGGAATATGCCAGGCCGGTTTTCTCGCCGCTGACAGCGCGAACCCCGACACCCTGGTCGAGACTGAAACTGCCCTCCCGGATGATGCGATCCTCGACGGTCCAGCTTTCCTGGCGGCTGACCTGAAAATACAGGTCCGCGTAGTCCACGCCACCTTTCATCATCGAGCCCAGCGTCTTGCTCAGGTGCCCTTCGTCGAGCCCTGCGGGTTCGAGCATACGGGTCATCACGGAATTAATTGAGTTGTCAGTTTGGCTCATAGTCGTCGGTTAGTGAGCGCCGGAAACTCGCTACGCAGTTTCGCCGGCAGATCCGGATCGATGTCAGCGGCGACGAAGCAGTTCCCCTCGGCCTGTTCCGCGAGCACTTTGCCCCACGGATTGATTATCACCGAGTGTCCGTACGTCGCCCGATTATCCGGGTGCTCGCCATATTGCCCGGGTGCGACGACGTAAGCCAGATTTTCTATCGCGCGGGCGCGCAGCAGGGTCAACCAGTGGGCCTCGCCCGTGACTTTCGTGAATGCTGCCGGAACCGTGAAGAACGTCGCACCATCGTCGACAAGTGTTCTGTACAGCTCCGGAAAGCGAACGTCGTAGCAGATTGTCAGGCCGATGCGCCCGGCAGGCGTAGCCACCGTAACCGGCTCGTCGCCCGGGACCATTGACCACGACTCCTGATAGGACTCTTCACGGTCGGGCAACTTGACGTCAAACAGGTGAATCTTGCGATACACCGCTTGCTGCACACCATCGGTGTCGTACACCGGGCACCCACCGTAAACACGCTCGGCCTCGGGTGAGCGCAGCGGCATACTGCCCGCTACGATCCACAGACCGTGCCGCCTGGCCGCATCGGACAGAAAGGCCTGGATCGGGCCATCGCCTTCTTCTTCGGCGTGCCTGGCCTTGTCGCGCCCTTTCTCGGGCATCAGCGCAAAATTCTCGGGCAACACGGCAAGCTTGCAGCCATCCGCGGCGGCTCCAGAAAGCAACTCATCGGCAAGCGTCAGGTTGCCCTGCACATCCGATTGACTGTTCATTTGTATCGCCGCGACTCGCATTTCTGCTTACGAATCATCCTTATCGATGCAACCCGTCATCGCACCGCTCAGCGCGAAGATCTCAGCCGTCGCGGACTCAATAATCGGCTCATCAAAAGTGCCCCCTATACCGTAGTAGACCTGGGTCACTTCTTGCAGGGGCTTCTTGAAAATCTGCGAGAAAATCAGCAACGCGGCAGCGACCTGTGGGCCCGCGACCAATGCACCGGCAATCGGTAGCACATTACCGAAGCTGGCACTAACTACAGCCGTCTGCTCATAATCACGCGTCACGAGACCTGCCCTGCCGATGATACCGATGTCGGCCGCCGGGCTCTCAAGTGAGAGATCGCAGGTGTAACTGTTGCCGTCGACGACCGCGAACGTGCCCTGAATCTTGTCAAAGCCAAAACCTTTCCCGAACACGTCACGGAAATCCAGCGACAGGCGCCGCGGCAGAGCTGCAATACTCATGAGCCCGAAAACGCGACCAGCGCCCGGCTTCACCTCTTCGAGCTGGCCTGTGCCAATACGGACTTTGACCTGGCCGTCGAGCGATTCCAGCATTTTCTCGCTCGGGCCGCCGGACCAGCTCACGTCGAGCAGCATAGACAGATCATCGCCGACAATACCTGGCTCGTAGTCGAGCCTTGTCATCGTCGCTTTTACATCGGTGCTCGTCAGCGATGCCGTAATTGAGCTGCGGTGGCCGGCCGGGTCAGTTTCGTCGACGACCCACTTGCCGGTACCAATGATCTCAAACGTCTCGTCGTTGGCAGTCAGCGTTTCCGACTCAAGACCGTCCGCCGTACGCAGGAAGCTCGCCTCGAGACTGCCAAAGTGGCGGCTGCCAATTGCTGTGTCCTTCGAGATGATCGAGATCGGCGGCAGCGCGCGCGGGTCGACGTTTGCCGGTGGCATCGCGGTTTCCGTTTCGTCGCCAGGCAGCACCAGCCGCTCGGCTTCAACTACTATGGGGCGCCCGGAGTTGAAGTCGTATGGAATGACGGTCGTAGCGACGACATCGTCTCCGTCAACGCTAACGTGCCAGTCACGCGCACTTCGTTCCATCCGTACGCGATGGTCCACCAGGTGTTGGCCCAGCAGGTGCAAATTTCCAACCTTCAAATCGACAGTGCGAACACGCTCGACCATGCCCATCTTGCTTTCGTTCTTTCGCGCCTGCTCGAACCAGCGCCTCACATTGACGTACTCGGTGTCTCCTCGCAGGTGCACCCCGCGAGTCTCCGGCATCGACTCAATCTCGGCATTGACGCCGAACGTGACCAGGCCCCGATCAATATCCCACTGATCATCCTGTTTCGTGACATCCGCCTGCCATGAAAATACGTCGCCCGCGACACCTGTCGTCTTTACGAGTTCGCCACCTTTTGGCAGGAAGATCGAGGCACCGAAGTCGACCGCCTGGTCCGCCGCTTTTCCCAAGGGCTGTGGCAGGTCGACCACGAAACCCCGCAGGTCACTCGCTATCTGAATCGTGAACGGTGAGGGGTCTTCAATATTGCCTCGTGGAAATAAGAGGCGCGCTGAAAATTCGGATTCGCCTGTCACGCGGTCCGATATCGGCAGCCCGAGTTCCGTCGCCAGTGCCTCGGCGGTCGCGCTGCCGCTCGCATCCGCGATCACGCGGTAGTTGGGCATGGACTCCGGAGCCTGCGAGAGTTCAACCGAGACAGGTTTGCCGAGGAATGTGGCGGTGAGTGCGTCGCTGCTGATATCGAAGCGCTCAATAGTGACTGTGCCGTTCATGTCCGTCAGCGGCGCCTTGAAGCCTTCCATCTGCAGACTCCCGCCTTGTGCCCGCAGGTGGGCCACAAACGAAAAGTTTTCCCAGTCCCGAATCGGAGCGTTGAGATCGAGATCCACGATTGCATCACCCGACACCGTGATCTTGTCCAGCTGCCCACCAAGCATCTCGCCGATTGGGCTCTGGATTGACAGTTGTCGCAACGATTCGAGTGTTCCGGTCCCGCGGGCGTTGATGGTCAGGAATGGATTCCGAAAGTCGGCTATTTCGACCCTGGCATTGTGGATAACATTGCCCGCGTTGATGATATGGCTGCGCTCGGAACGCAGGCTCATGTTCTCAACGATAACGTCAGCGTCGATGACCTCGGCGGCAGGCCAGCTCGCTTGATAGACAAGAACGGCGTCGCGCACATTTCCTTCTATCAGGAACTGTCCCTCGTCATTGTCGAACGGCCATTTGTCCAACGGGCCATAGAGGCGCGCTTTGCCGCTCGGTATGCTGCCTGATACCAAACCTTCGTGGAACCACTGGCTCATACGCGGCCGCTTCTCCATATACGGCACGTACTCGCGAGCCACTGCGATGTCACCGATGCTAAATGTACTTTCAAGATCGATAAACGGTCTCGTTTCGCCATCGGTTATCAGGACTTCTACACTCGTCTCGTTCTCGAAGAACTCGTTGCGCAACACGATACTGTCGGAAAGAACGGTCGTGCGGTCATTGCTACGCCGCCAAATGATGGTTCCGGATGCCGTGTTAAATCCGAGTGGGAGACCGAGAATACCGGGTGCCGTAACGACAAGATTGTCTGTATCAATTTCGAGGCGGCCGCTCGAGCGATCTGCGCGCAGGCGCCCCGAGAAGCCGCGCACGCCCGGGCGTTTTTCGAATGCAGCAACACCAACATCGTCGAGTTCAACCGAAACATTGAACTGAGGCATGTCGGTATCGAGGTCGCTGAGTGTGACCTCGAGATCGCGAACCACGCCACTTGGGTCGAACTCGCTCAACATTCCGCGTTGCTGCTCGTTGAGCCATGGGATAGCGACAGCGGCATCCGCGAAGTTCAGATAGGAGGCTTGCACATCGACCATAACGATCTTGCCTTCGTCATTGGTGCCAGTCTCGAATCGAAGCGATGTCTCTGGCCACTCACCTGCGGGCGTTGTGGCCTGGAATTCGTTCGCAGCAACGAGCCAGCCGTCCTCATCGCCAAGAAACTCGAACCGGCCAGTCAGGGCCAGGTCGGAAAGTGTCGCGATTGAAACATTTCTGACGTCAAGATCGACGGTAGCGCTTTGCACTCGCTGGTTCGCGATTTTAATTGACAACTCTACGTCGCCACGCCCTGACTGGAATTTCGCGGGCTCGTACGGTTGCATGGCCGATACGCCTGCCAGCCTTACACCGTCGAGGTCAACGTTGACGTCCCAGCTGCGCTCGTCGACAGAGCCGGACAAAATTTGCGTCGCCAGGACCGTCAGGCTGTCGCCGAGGGTCTCGGGCAGATCGACATCTGCATCGATGGCCATGCGTACGTCGTCACGGCTGACCACGAGAGTCGGGATCTGGAAGATTTTGGGCCGCTCATCGCCCGGCTGCAGGAAATGCACTTCAATGTCCTGCAGTCTTATTTCGATGGGGCCGAGACCATCGCCCGTGGTCGCACCCGGGGTCGCGCTGCGCGCCGGCAAAAGCTGGTCAATGGGGCTGCCCTGCACGACCCAAGTGCCGTTTTCGAGCTGGCGGACCTCAATGCTCGTGTCTCGGACGATGACCCGGTCAACGACAGCCTTGCGGTCGAACAGAAGGTTACTGAGCGCCACGCCGACGCTGACCTGGTCGGCCGCAATGATGCGAGCCATCGTCTCAGGCGCGATCAGTTCGGCGTCATAGAATTCAATTTCCGGGCCACTCAATCCCCAACGCGCGTCCATGCCCGAGAATTCGACAGACATCCCGATCGCCGCACTCGCCCAGCCTTTGATGTCTTCCTGGTATTCAGGCAGGCGCGGCAGGAACAGCCGAAACAGCCCAACTGCAATTGCGAGCAGGATTACGATGCCGCCCGCCAGGTAGGCAAAAAACTTGATTATGCGTTTCAGAATACTGTTCATAGGCTACTGTGCATGCACGCTGTTACATCAGGATAACGTCGAACTGATCCTGCAGGTATAACGCTTCCGGCTGCAGCCTGATCGACTTGCCGGTCTGTTCCTCCAGCGTCGCCAGACTGGGCGCCTGTTCGTCGAGCAACAACTCAATGACATCCTGGTGCGCCAGGACCATCGCCTCGCTGAACTCAAACTGGCGCGACTGACGAATGATCTCGCGAAACACCTCAAAACACACGGTTTCGGCACTCAACACGAAGCCGCGACCCTCACAACTTGGACACTCATCACAGAGAATATGCTGCAAACTTTCGCGTGTTCGCTTGCGGGTCATTTCAACGAGTCCCAGTGGCGACACTGGGCTGATTTGGTGCCGCGCATGGTCTGTAGCCATTGACTGCTCCAGCAGCTGCAACACGTTCTCGCGGTGTGCAGGCTCCTCCATATCGATGAAATCGACAATGATGATGCCGCCGAGGTTTCTAAGGCGAAGCTGCCGTGCAATCGTCACCGCCGCCTCGAGATTGGTACGGTAAATCGTCTCCTCGAGGTTGCGATGGCCCACGTAGCCGCCGGTGTTCACATCAATCGTGGTCATCGCCTCTGTTTGATCGAAAATTACATAACCACCTGATTTCAAGGGAATACTTCGGTCAAGCGACTTACGAATATCGTCTTCGATGCCGTGCAGGTCGAAAATGGGCCGACGCCGCTGGTACAGCTCCAGCATGGGCGCAATCGGCGGTAGAAATGTCTCTGCAAATTCCTGCATTGCCTCAAAGTCCGGTTTCGAATCGACGAGGATGTGCTCCACATCACTCGTTACGAGGTCCCGCAGCACGCGCAGCGGCAGTGACAAATCCTCATGTATCAGTGTTTTTACCGGAGTCTTGCTGCACCGTCCCTGAACGACGTTCCACAGCTTGAGCAAGAACTTGAGATCCGCCCGCAATTCATCGGCGTCGGCGCCCTCTGCGACCGTGCGTACGATGGCACCACAGGTGAGGTCCGCCTCTTCCAGAAGTTCCGAAACAATGCCGCGCAGGCGTTCACGCTCTTCATCGTCCTCGATGCGCGCCGAGACGCCAACGCTATCACCCTTCGGCAGCAAGACAAGATGCCGCGACGGCAGCGTGATGAAGGTGGTCAGCCGCGCACCCTTGTTGCCGAGTGGGTCTTTGACGACCTGCACCAGCACTTCCTCACCCTCTTTGACGAGGTCGCGAATACCAGACGTCGCGTCGTCACCGTCTTCGCCGTTCCGTGGTTGCTCGATGTCCGAAACGTGCAGAAATGCCGTGCGCTGCAGGCCGATATCGATGAAGGCTGCCTGCATGCCGGGCAGAACCCTGGACACGCGGCCCTTATAGATGTTGCTGATTACGCCGCGACGCGCCGAACGCTCAATGTAGACCTCCTGCAGGACGCCGTTCTCGAGCAATGCTGCCCGCACCTCGCTCGGCGTCACATTGATCAGGATTTCTTCTTTTGGTGATTCGTCTGTCATTTGTAGGAGCCCGCCCCAGCCGGGCGGTTCATTACCCTTATTCCTGCTTCTTCCAACATCTTCACGGTCTCGAATACCGGCAGACCGACCACGCCGGAGTAGCTGCCGGAAATCGCCTCGACAAACACGCCGCCGCGACCCTGAATAGCATACGCCCCCGCCTTGTCGCAGGGCTCCCCACTTTGCCAGTATGCAAGCGCTTCGTCAGGACTGATTTCCCGAAAATGCACGTCGGTTGCAGACAATGCCGATCGCATTTTCCCATCTGCCCTGACAGCGACCCCCGTCAACACCTGGTGCGTTCGGCCTGAAAGCCGCCTCAGCATTTCGAGTGCGTCGTCCTGGTCCTCAGGCTTGCCAAAAATATCGTCGCCGAGCACCACCAACGTATCCGCAGCAATAACGATGACATCCCCACCGGGAGCGCCCGCCATGGCTTTGTCTACCGCGAGACGAATTACCATGTCCTCGGCTGATTCGCCGCCCAGTCGCTGCTCGTCGACATCGGCACCGCCGACGCTGAACGTCAGGCCGAGCGCCGCAAGTATCTCCTTGCGCCGCGGCGATGATGACGCGAGATGCAGGGCTTTACTCTCGATGATAGGGATGACCATGCTGCAACGACCATGCTCGGTACATCTGCTCGGCAAACAGTATGCGTGCGAGCCCGTGGGGCAATGTGAGTTGTGATAGTGACCAGGTCATATTCGCACGTTCCCGGCAGTTTTCAGATACGCCATCCGGGCCACCGATTATGAAGCACAGGTCCCTGCCGTCGGCCTGCCAGTCGGCGAGGCGTGAGGACAGTCCGGTGCTTGTCAGTTGTTTCCCGCGCTCATCGAGCAGCACGACCTGTTCAGCGGGATTCAGCCGGGCGAGAATCTGCTCGCCCTCCGCCTCCATAGCCTTTTTGGATTTATCGTTCTTGCTGCGCCTGACGGTTGCGATGGAATCGAGGCTAAATTTCCACTCGCGCGGGAAGCGCGCGGAATAGTTGTCGAATGCGTCATCAACCCACCTGGGCTGACGATCGCCGACAGCGATCAATCGAATATGCATGACCTACGCGTCGGTGACGGCAAGATCACCAGCGGATCCGAATGACCAGAGCTTCTCCAGGTTATAGAACTCACGCACTTTTGGCAGCATGACGTGCACAAGCGCATCCTGCAGATCGAGCAACACCCACTCGCCGCCTTCTTCACCTTCCACGCCAATGGGCTTGTGACCGGCCTCCCTGGCTTTTTCGGAGACATTGTCGACAAGCGCCCTAACGTGCCGATTCGACGTGCCACTCGCGACGATCATGTAGTCCGTCACGGTCGTCATTTTGCGCACGTCGAGCTTGGTAACGTCCTGCGCCTTGACGTCGTCAAGTGCATCGACGATCAGCGTGCATAGCTGCTCGCTATTCATGTGTTGTTCTCTGTACTGTTCAAATTAGTGCTCCTCTACAAATATTGCCATTGTTTGTCGCGGCTGAAGCCGCTCCTACGACGCTTTCCTACAATTCTTATCTCGCTTTGTCGCGGCTGAAGCCGCTCCTGCGACGCTTTCCTACAACTTTCTTTTCGCATAACAACCACTGTCAACAATAACCTCTCGGACCGAATCCGGCATCAGAAATCTCGGATCGCGCCCTGCTGCGATCAGCGCTCGAATCTCCGTCGACGCTATCTCGAGCTGCGTGACAGCATGATCGTAGATACGGCCGCACGAGGACCCGTGCAGATCATCCACGCTGGTCGTCCCATTTGCCGCCAGCAGTTCGCCAAGCTCACCGGTGTCAGGCAGCTTCCAACCCGGCCGGTGAGCCACAATAATATGGGCAAGATTCAGTATTTCATCCCAGCGATGCCAACTCGTCAGGCCAAGATACGCGTCCATACCGGTTATCAGACACAACGACACGTCCGGGTGTTCCTCTCGAACGGCAATAAGTGTGTCAATAGTGTACGAGGGACCCTCACGCCTGAACTCGCAATCGTCAACAACGAAACCGGGCTGATCGGTCACTGCGACCTCCACCATGCGGTATCGCAACCTGGCCGGCGCGAATGTGCTGTTTCGGTGTGGCGGATCGGCACTCGGCACAAACCGGACCTCACTGAACCGCAACGCCTGCAATAACTCGAAGGCCGATCGCAGGTGTCCATAGTGAATAGGGTCGAATGTGCCGCCGAAGATCCCGATCGGATTCATCGTGTTGAGATACCCAGAACGATGTCAGTGGAGATTTGCCAGGGGTCGGAGGACGTTTGGCCTTTCGCCGCCTGGTCCGCATGGCTCGCAGATTTAAGCAGCTGGTGGAAGTCACCGTGCTTATGGCGGCCAATGCAGTTTCGAACGAGTGCCTGGCGATTCTGCCAGACACCATTCTTGCGCATGCCGTTCGCCAGATCGGCGCCCTGTGCAACGGTATCGGTCAGTGACGCAAGTGTGCGCAATTCGCGAGTCAGCGCCCAGACGACAATGACGGGCTCAATGCCCTCTGCACGAAGTCCCGACAATATGCGTAGTGCCCGCTTCGCATCGCCGCCCAGGGCCGCGTCAACAAGTTTGAACACGTCATAGCGCGAACTGTTTGCGACTGCATCACCCACGTCATCGGCGGTCACCTTACCCTCGCCAAGTATCAGGCGAAGCTTTTCGATCTCTTGTCCCGCGGCCAGCAAATTACCCTCGACGCGATCGGCGATCAGTGTCACGGCGTCACGGTCCGGTTGCAGTCCCGTCCCGCGCATGCGTTCGGCAATCCAGCCGGGCAGTTCGCGAAGTCCTATCGGCCAGACTGGAATGGACACGCCTTTCGCTTCCAGCGCCTTGACCCATTTGGCGGACTGGCTGTTGCGATCAAGTTTGGGTGCTACAACAATGAAAAGAAGGTCTGAGTCGATAATGTCAACGAAGTCGGCAATTGCCTGGCTGCCTGCACGACCCGGCTTTCCGGTCGGCACGCGCAACTCGATGATACGTTTTTCGGCGAAGAGCGACAGGTTGGCGCCCGAGTCGCGCAGCTGCGTCCAGTCGAAACCCGTCGTCGCGACATGCAAATCCCGTGACGTAAAACCTTGCTCGCGTGCTGCAGCACGAATCGCATCAAGTGCCTCGTCGACAAGCAGATGCTCGTCACCCGTTACGAGGTAACAAGGCGCCAAACTTTTCTGCAGGTGGGTGGACAGCTGGTTAACGTTGATCTTCAACCAAGCTGCTCCATATTGATCGATTCGCCTTCCAGGAGGACGGGTATGCCGTTGGCAATTGGATAGAGGACCTTGCGGTCGTCGGTGAGCAGCGCCTCATCGAGCGCCGCGTCGAGTACCCGTCCGTCGCGATTGCTCAACGTACCGGCATTGATCGCCGCATTCACCGCCTTGAGCGTCGCGCCCTTGGCGAGCGACAGCTCCTTGTGAGTCACAGGGCAGCGAAGAATAGCCAGTAGTCGTTTGTCCATATTTCCCCCAGTCCTCTGATAGGATAACGGCATCTCCCGATGGATCAAAGTATGTCGAAGTCGACCAACTGGCTCGACGGCGCAGCGGTTGGGCTGTCTGCGTTGTGCCTCATTCATTGCCTGGCATTGCCGCTCGTCGTGGCCGGGCTGCCGTTTCTTGCGCAATTTGCAGAAGGGCATCTGCATGCGCAAATGCTGGTCGTTGTGCTGCCCCTAAGTTTCATTGCGCTCGGGCTCGGTTACCGGCACCACCGCAATCCGAAAATTGTGGCTGCGGGTGCCGTTGGCATGCTGATTCTGACCATTGGGGCGACCGTGGCGCACGATAAGCTTGGCCTCGCATCCGATCGACTATTCACTATCGTGGGTGCGCTGGTGCTGGCCACCGCACATTTTTATAACAGCGTTCACGCGCGCAGGTAGGAGGGCCTTCAGGCCCGAATGTTCGGCCCTGAAGGGCCTCCTACAAAACTTTCAACAGTTCTTCATTGCCGCACTCTTTTGCCGCCTTCCGCGCGAGCTCGATATCGCCTGGCAACGGCACGAAGGCGTCGTTCTCATGCCGACATCGCATCATGACCTTGACTGCCGTGACATCGTCGCCGTCATTTAACAGCACATTCAGGTACGACTGCCCGAACAACAGCGCGGGATGTTTGATTTCCCAGCGCAGCATCTGGTCGAAGAACCAGGCCCACGCGGACTCCGGATCGGGGTCGCGCTGCAACCAGCTCTCAATATGTTTGAAGCCTCCCGCCCGATTGTCTCGACTGACAAAACCATAGGCGTGGTTGAGGACAGCGGTGCGTTCTTTCAGCAGGCTTGCATCGACGTCCGCCTTATCCGCTTCGACCGGATCGTAAATACCGACTTCAGCATGGAAATCGTGCGGCGCAACGACAGTGCCGGTCAACGAGAAAAACACGAGGGTCAGATAGAAGCCAATGAGATCGACCAGGAGATCCGGCCACGACAATGAACCGATCCATTGCATGACAAACCCGGCGAGCAGAACGTACGTTGGCAGAATCCAGTAATCCGAGCCAGTGCGCCCAATCAGGCCGCCGATCGCTTTCGGGTTCAGGGACTGCAGCGGCGACCGGGTGATTGCCAATACGGCCAGGGAAGCTGGGATCACGGCCGCAAGCAATGCGGAGGTGATGAGCAGGCCAGGTAGCTTGTACAAACTGCCAAATATATAGATCGCGTAAATCGTGACAGCCACATGGACGAGCATGAACAGGCTCCACGCCCCCTGGAACCAATACAAGTCATCAACGTCGAGCGGCCCCGGATCCTTGCCTTTGGCGCGCGCATCGAGAATGCGCATCAAATAGTGGAACAACGACGGCAGAATCAGAAAGGCAAGAAACAGACCCAGTAGTTTTCCGAATGCTGCGAACTCGAGCATCAGGAAGATGAACAACGCTGACAACAACACTGTCACATTCTTCAGCGGGTAGGCGAACTCGCGCGCAATGTCAGTCGCTTTGATCATCGCCCTTCTTCTTGTCCGGTACCGGGTCGTAGCCCGAGCCGCCCCAGGGATGACAGCGCCCGATCCGCTTTGCGGCCAACCAGGTACCGCGGAACGCGCCGTGTTCGCGCAGCGCCTCCATCGCATATTGAGAACAACTCGGTTGATAGCGACAGTTATTGCCAAGCCAGGGAGATACGGCCATGCGATACAGCCAGACGAGTGCGAGCAAAGGCCAGGCCAGTAAAGTGCCCAGTGCCTTGAGCATCAGGCTGCCTCTAACGCCTCGGCGGCGAAATTTTGTATCGCTTTGAGCATGGATGACAACCCGTTGCTGCGTGTCGGGCTCAGGTGCTGTTCGAGCTCCAGCGCCGTGACAAAATTCGGCGGTGTATCAAGAATGTCTTGCGGGCGCCGGCCGCTGTAAATACGCAACAACAAGGCAATGAGGCCGGAAACAATTGCGGCATCCGAGATCGCCTGGAACTCGAGCCGCCCATCGTTTTCGCTGTCCACAAACCATACCTGCGACTGGCAACCGCGAATTTTGTTAGCGTCAG
>WTCH01000244.1 GCA_013138675.1 Woeseiaceae bacterium
GCCGGCGGCACCATGGTCTCGGAAAACTGCAGTAGCACGAACTCGAGCACACCATCGTCACTGAGGGAATTCGCGGACAGATTGATGGAGAACCCATCGGAAGCCTCGACCTTTTCCTGATGGTTGCTGATCCACTCGAAAGTGTTCTTGATGATCCAACGATCCACCGTCTGCATCTCATGGCTGCGTTCCGCCGCGCGGATAAAATCCGCCGGCAGGGTAACCAGCCCTTCTTCTTTCTGGACGCCCAGAAGAATCTCGTAATGCGGCAAGGCCGTGTCGTCTTGTGTGAGTGGGATGACTCGCTGACAGCGTAGTTTCAGACTGTCCAGGTTGAGCATGTCCAGCACCGTTGTCTTGCCGGCCGACTGCAGACCCTGAGCCTTGATCGGATCGTGAACCGTACCGGTCGACTCGATACGGTCGCCGCCGGCCTTGGCGGCCCTGGCCAGGGCGGACTCCACCGCCGTGATCGTGGCATCCACACCTTCGCTCATGTCGGTGATTTCCAGGATTCCTACGCTTGCAGTCAGAGGAAAGGACTCGCCTTTCCACATGCAGCGAGCCTTGGCGATGATCTCCCTCTGGAGCTCCGCCGTCTCTTTTCCCTCATCCATACTGGCATTGTTGAGCAGAACGCCGAATCGGCTCGTGCCCAGGCGTGCGACAGCGCCGCGATTCGCAACCTGCTTCTCCAACAGGCGCGCCAACTTTTTCAGCAATTGCGCGCCGACCTTCTTCCCAGCTTTCTTGGTAATTTCCTGCAGCCCTTCCACATCGAAGGCGTACATGACGTGGCACGACGCGCTACGCACAGCGTCAGTAATCAACTCATCCAGTCGACCTTCGAACTCCTTGCGGGTCAATAGATCGGTCAGTTGGTCATGGCTTGCCTTTCTGGCGAGTTGTTCGTGAAGCGACCGCAGCATGCGGTAGGTGCCCCGGTCGGTAAGCGCCATATTGGCGATGTCCTCGGCGACAGCCGAACCACGCTTCATGTGCATGGCGAGTTCTTGCGTGGTCAGAGACATCGCCTTGTTGCCGAGAGCATCCACGAGTACGAAGGTACCCTTGTCCTCGCTTACCCAGGCGAGGGAAAGTTTCTTGCGCTTACCCTGGCGCTCTTCGATGGACAGGACATCGCCTGGTTTGCACCCACGTGCTTCGTTCAACCAGTTTTCCCATTCGCCGTTTCCGTCTGCTCCCTGAGCTTGCGCGGGGACCGGCGCATCGGCCGATTGCGAGCCATCGGACTTTTCGGAATCCTTCTGGCGTGACTTCAGGAACTCCTGCTGACTCTCACGTTCACTGACCAGATCCTCGAGATTCTGCTGGAAAACCTTTCGTTGCCGCGAAACAACAATCTTCAAAGAAGAAAGCGCACTCGCGAAGATGGCCGGATCATTTTCATAATTCTGAATAATCCCGTTGACTACAGGATCGACTATCTCGACAAATCGTTCTGTGGACTCCGGATCGAGGCGACCGAGGTTATCCAAAACCTGTCGGGCAGGGTGCATTTGATCTTCGAAGAAGCTTGGGTCTTGGAATGCAACCTTGAGAATCGGCACAGCCAGGCGCCGCACGCGTACCTTGATCTCGTCGCTGACGAAGGGATCATCCGTTATCGCGTCGATGAGATTCGACACGATATCGAGCATCAGATGGTGGTCGGGGCTGGCTTCGAGCCCGGCCGAGCGCCAGGTCGAGGTCAGTTTCTGACTCAATTCCAACGGACCGTCGCCGGAAGATTGGGCGAATCTCGCCGAACGTTGCAATATCGACAAGCTGTCGAGCAAATCTTTCTGCTGCTCCAATGTCGGCTGAGCCGGCGTCCAGCCCGAAAGTCCCTGTACAAACTCGCCAGGGCTCGGCGTCCCATCTGCCTCCGCGGCACGTTGCATGGCGATCAAGTTGCCAGCGGCATGGAATGCCGTACCGAGTCTCAGTGGCGGCAGCATGGTCGGTGTACGGCTGATGCTGTCAGCACTCGCACCGGATTCGTTGGATCGAGGGTCGTCTGCTTCGGAGGGAGATTCGGGCTTCGGGTCAGTCGCTTGGATCTCGGGCACCTTCCTCTTCGAGTCGGAAGATTTGATCACGTGTTTGCCGCGCTCGACGGACGGAAGAATGCCGCCGTTGGCAAACATGGTATTCAGATCACCGTAGAATTCCCCGAGGCGCGCCGCGATTGTCTGCTCGAAAGCCTCGAGTATCGATCTGCGTGCCAGTCCAGACGCGCCTAAGCCTTGAACGGCATCATGGAAGGTCAAGCACAATTGTGCCAAGCCAATGGGATTATTCTCTTCATCGATGGCGGATCGGACCAGATGTGTCAATCTCTGTTCGAGTTTGTACTGCGCTTCTTTTAGACCACCTTCCGCGGCTGAAATAATATTCTTCGTCGTCAACCAATCGTCGAAGCTTCCAGTATCGACGAGCGCAAGCTCCTGTTCGCCCGCTGACTCCTCCGGCTCTATTGCGGCGCTCGGATTGACCATCCGCTCGAACTCGGCTCCGACCGCCTTCAGATATGCGGTTTCGACCGAAACTCTGATGCTCTGAACCTCTTTCATCGCGTCAAGCGGTTGTGCCTTCCTGGTGTCGTTGCTGTCCTGGCTCGCAGCTCCGATGAGCCTGTTCTCAGCGTCCTCGAACAGGCGCCCCAGGCCGGCGATCAGAAACTGCTCTGTGTGTTCTTTCGCCACCTCGAGCATCTGGCTGGCATTCAGGGCTTGCTCCACCGCCATCGGCGCGGAAGGTGCGCGAGCGCGTCGATCCTGGTCGCGATTCTTGCGCAGTCCATCCTTGAGCTCGCGCACCAGCTGTCTCAATTGCCAGATCGCCGCGGCGTTCTCCCCATCGAAAGAGACGCCGATGGAATTTCTCATGGTTCGCGCCACCAGCACTCGCACGAGATGTTTCTGCTGCTCGCCATTGGTTTGTGCAGCAAATTGCAGAACCAGACTGTCGCCCACGGTGGCAGGCTTGCCGCCAATGACGGGCTCTCCCGCGGGGCTATCCTCGAATGCCAACATCACGCCGTCGGCGCAGAAGTCGCGAACGCGGCATTGACAGAATAGTTTCCCGTCCCTGCTCAGCCCGCCGGCCAGGTCGAGGGCGTGACGCTTGTGGGCGCGCCGTTCCGGCTTACTATCGGGCTTGACGTACTGCTCGCTGGACAGGGTCAAGTCGGATTCAAGGGATTTCGATGACATGGTTCCACCGTCACTGGGGTCGACAATAAGAAATTCGGGCAAACTTTTTGCTCCTTAGACTATAGGGGAGTCGGCCTGGCGCCCCATGAGTCGTACAATCGAGATGCGAACCAAGTCACATGTCCCCCGGTGAAAATGGTGTCGCTGGTCCCCATCTCCACT
>WTCH01000064.1 GCA_013138675.1 Woeseiaceae bacterium
AATCCCTTGCGGCGCTACCAGGCATTGCGGCATTTTGATGACGCGCCACAACTCCCCAACGGTTATTTTGGCGTCTACCTGATGGCCTACGTGCCCGTGTTGTGGTTTCGGCTAATGGACAAGCGACTCCTCGCCCTGGCACACATCAAAGGCGATCTCGACAAAGTCAATATCTGCCCCGATGCACGCGCTGCCATTTTTCTGAAGTACGGACAGGACAAGATGATCGAGCCCACGCTGAGCTGACTAGTCTGCTAGACAAATCTTCGTGCGACATCGATTATTGCACTCAGGCTTTTTTCGACGTCCTCGTTCGTCGTTGCCCAGTTGCTCACGCTGATGCGCATCGCAGTCCGGTCCTGCCAAACCGTTACGCCACACCAGCAAGTACCCTCTGCCTGGATAGCGTCTATAACGCGCCGCGTTTTGGCATCGTCACCGAAAGCCACCAGCACCTGGTTGAGTACCACATCGTTGAGCACTTCGAAGCCCGCCTCCGAAAATCCCTCTGCGAATCGCCGTGCGTGTCGGCAGCAACGATCGACAAGTTCCTCAACACCCTTCCTGCCCAACGACAAGAGTGCAGCCCAGACATCCACACCGCGCCCCCGCCGCGACAGCTCGGGCGTGTAATCCGATGGATTGCGATGCTCCGTGTCCGTCAACAGGTAGTCGGCCGTAATGGCCATCGAGGCCGCAAGGTCTGACGCCTTTCTGACGAATGCAATGCCACCGTCGTAGGGCACATTGAGCCATTTGTGCGCGTCGGTAGCCCAGCTATCTGCCTGTTGCATGCCGGCTGTCAGTGAGCGATGCGCCGCGGATGCCTCGGCCCACAAGCCGAATGCACCGTCCACATGTACCCATGCGCCGTGCGGTTTTGCGGCTGCGCAAATATCGGCGATCGGATCAAATGCGCCGGTGTTGATGTTGCCAGCCTGCGTGCACACGATTGTCGGCCCGTCGATGTCGGGTAGTTCCGAGCTAATCATGCGGCCCTGCCCGTCAGTTGGAACGCGCACAACACGATCCCGCCCCAGCCCGAGCATGCCGAGCGACTTGAACAACGTGGGGTGGGCTTCGTTGCTGACAATCAGCGTAACCGGTGGCGCGCCGATCAGTCCGTCCGCCTCGACATTCCAGCCAACGTCCTCGAACACGCGGTGCCTGGCTGCGGCCAACGCCGTGAAATTCGCGACGGTCGCTCCGGTCACAAAACCGGCACCGGTTCCGGCAGGAAAACCGAACAAATCCACCATCCAGTCGATCGCGACTTTCTCGATCGTCGCGGTCGCCGGGGTCACTTCGTGCATGACGACATTCTGGTCCCATGCAGTGGACAACCAGTTCGTCGCGACGGTGACCGGAAGTGAGCCACCAATTACAAATCCGAAGAACCGCGGCCCGGCCATCGCCATCGTTGCCGGTGAACCAATGTCGTCGAGCAACGCGAGCACTTCTTCGTCGGGACGTCCCTCCTTCGAAAGTGGTTCAACCAGTCGCTGCACGCCGGCAACTGCAGCTTCGGATGGAGCAACCGCGCGATCGCCGCAGGACTGCCGGTAGGCGATGCCACGACGTGCTGCATCCTCCAACAAATTACTCAGCGAATCGTTTTCATTCATTCGTAGTCACCACCGTTGAAACAGCAGGATGTCGCCTTAACATAGTGTTTTTGCGCACAACGAGCAATGCGACACAAACTAAAAGCAGGACCGGAATCGGAATCCACATCAGACGATTCCAGCCGAAAAAGTGAATGACGGTACCCGCGAGCAACGATGCCGTTGCCGACGTACCGAAAACGAGAAATTCGTTAGCGGCCTGGGCTCGGAAACGCTCGGCCATCGAGTAGGTATAGGTGAGCATTGTCGTCGCACCGACAAACAGGAAATTCCACCCCACGCCCAGAAGCAGCAACGCCCACCAGTAGTGCAGCAGTGACTGCCCCGCCTGGCCGATGATCGAGGTACCGAGCAAACCGAGTGCGCCGATGAACATCATACGTACTACGCCCACGCGTTCGATCAGAAAACCGGACACAAGCGACGGCACATACATGCCCAGCACATGATATTTGATGACGTTAGCCGTTGCCTCGATCGAGTAGCCATCATTGATGTGCATGCTCAGCGGAGTCGCTGTCATTACAAGAGTCATCAAACCGTAACCCGCCGTGCCACCCAGCACCGCAACCAGGAAGACTGGCTGCCTCATAATCTCGGTGACCGTCCGTTGTGACTTGATCTGATGGGTCTCATGTTCAGCCACTGCTGGTTTAAGCATCAGGAACAAGACCGCCTGCAACAGGTATATCCCGGCAAGACTCAACATGGTCCCCGAATACTGGACACCGCCAAACCATTCTTGCCCGTGTGTAGCCAGTTCGGGACCGAGAAACGCTCCGCCAATCGCGCCGAGCAGGACAAAGGAAATTGCCCGCGGCACATAGCGAGCTCGAACACTTTCTGCCGCGGCATAACGATACTGCTGGGTAAACGCCATGTTGACGCCAAACATCGCGGCCGCGATGAGGAACAGGGGGAAACTCGATGACGAAAGGGCCCACGCCGCCGTAGTGACAGCAATCGCCGCCGACACCGATGCCATCGCAAAGCCCTTACTGCGGCCCAGCTTTCGCATCAGGAGCGTAGCCGGCACCGTTGTCATCGCTGTGGCCAGGACGGCAAAAGATACAGGCAACGTCGCCCACGCCATGTTGCTCGACAGAGTCGCGCCGATGATACCGCCCAGGGTAACGAACACGATCGCGCCGGTTGCCGAAATCATCTGGCAGAAGACGAGGATGACCAGATTGTGATGTCGCATTGGCCGTATAATGCTCAAGATGTC
>WTCH01000380.1 GCA_013138675.1 Woeseiaceae bacterium
AATAACAGGCTAGAGCGTCCCGCCCCTAACAACTCGGTTGAGGGTGATGAGATAGTCCGCTCCATTCAGAAATGATTGGGTAGAGTGAATCCCTTGGTCCCAGGTTCGAGTCCTGGCGGGCCCACCATTATAACTCGCGTGTTCGGCAGTCACGGTATGTCACTGCCGGGATACGTTCTTGTTATGATCTGCAAGGTGGTGGTTCGAGTCCTGGCGGGCCCACCAATTCTCTTACACAAGCAGAATTGCCACGTAGTGACTGATACTTCCGGCCAGCACGAACAAGTGCCAGATGCCATGGCACCACGGATACCAGCTATCCGCCGCGTAGAACGCTACGCCCGAGGTATAGAAAACCCCACCGGCGATCAACCCTGCGAGACTCGGGGCTGACAGCGCACCGAGAAACGACTCCGGGAACAAAACGCAGAGCCAGCCCATGAGCAGGTAGATGATGACCGGAAAGATTCGCGCACCGCGCCGTGGCAGTGCATCCAGGATCATGCCGAATGCCGCCAAACCCCACACGGCTCCGAGCATCCACCATCGTTGATTGCCGCTTACTGCGAGCACAATGAACGGTGTGTAGGTACCGGCAATTAGCAGGTAGATCGCCTGGTGGTCCATCTTCTGCAGAAATTCTTTGGTGCTGCTGCCCGACACGCTGTGGTACAGAGTCGAGGACAGATACAGGAGGAACAAGGTCACAGCATAGATCGTAAAGCTCACAATCTTGGCGGTGTCGCCTTCCATCGCGGCCAAGGTGACGAGGACCACGCCACCGACCAGCGCAAGCGACGCACCAACAAGGTGGCTGATGCTATTGAATCGTTCGCCGTAGTACACGCTTCAAGAATACCCTATTCTTCCGCCTGTTTTTTCTTCTGGCGCTCATCTCGGCGGCGCTCGCCCTCGGCCAGCAGTTTCTTGCGCAGACGAATATTCAGCGGCGTGATCTCGACCAGTTCATCGTCATCAATGAACTCGAGCGCCTGTTCCAGCGAGTAGTTCAGCGGTGGTGTCAGCTGGATATTCTCATCGGTACCCGCGGCACGAATGTTGGTGAGCTGCTTGCCCTTGGTTGGATTGACCGGCAAGTCATTGCCGCGCTTGTGAATACCGACGATCATGCCCTCGTACACCTGCACGCCGTGGCTCAGAAACAGAGAACCGCGCTCCTGCAGATTGAACAGCGAATAGCCCAGAGCCTTGCCGGCCACATTCGAGACCATAACGCCGTTGACGCGTTGCCCGATGTCGGATTTGACGCGCGGCGCGTAGGTTTCGAAAACAGAATAGAGCAAACCGGTTCCGGCCGTGATTGTGAGGTAGTGCGTACGGAAGCCGATCAGGCCACGTGCAGGAATCCGGTATTCAAGCCGCATCCGGCCCCGGCCATCCGGCGACATGTTTAGCAACTCGCCCTTGCGATCAGCAAGGCGTGTCATGACCGCACCCTGGTGCTCCTCCGCGAAATCAACGGTTACGAGTTCCCAGGGCTCGTGCACCACACCATCGATCGTGCGCTCGATAACCGTTGGTCGCGATACGGCCAGTTCGTAGCCCTCGCGACGCATCGTCTCGATAAGCACGGACAAGTGCAGTTCGCCACGCCCCGAAACACGGAACTTGTCGGGGTCACCAGTTTCCTCAACCCGCAGCGCGACATTGTGTTTCAGCTCCTGGTCGAGCCGCGCCTGGATCTGGCGACTCGTAAGATACTTGCCATCCTGGCCCGCGAACGGCGACTTGTTGACCTGAAAGGTCATGCTGATAGTCGGTTCGTCGATCTGCAGAGCTGGCAGGGCATCGGGCTCGTCACGCGGACAAATCGTGTCCGAGATCTGCAGGTCCTCAATACCACTGAAGACGACGATGTCGCCTGCGCCGGCCTCCTCGACCTGAATACGTTCCAGACCGTTGAAGCCGTATAGATGCGCCAGCTTCGCGCTCTTGGTTGTCCCGTCGGGCCGGGCGATCGTTATGCGCGAATTAGCTTTGGCAACACCGCGGCTTATTCGTCCGATGCCGAGCACACCAACGTAGGAGTTGTAGTCGAGGCTCGAAACCTGCAGTTGCAGATCGCCGTCCGACTGCACATCGGGCGCTGGCACATGCTCTACGATCGACTCGAGCAACGGCAGAGAGTCGCCACTTCTCACTTCCGGGCCAAGTCCCGCGTAGCCCTCAAGGGCTGAGGCATAAACGACCGGAAAATCGAGTTGTGCGTCCGTCGCCCCGAGCCGATCGAAAAGTTCGAACGTCTGGTCAAGCACCCACCCCGGCCTCGCGCCATCACGATCAATCTTGTTGATGACAACGAGCGGTGTGAAGCCCTGGGCAAATGCCTTCTGCGTTACGAACCGCGTCTGCGGCATCGGGCCTTCGACTGCATCGACAAGCAGCAGCACGCCGTCGACCATCGACAACACACGCTCGACCTCGCCGCCGAAATCGGCATGTCCCGGCGTATCGACGATATTGATGCGCCACTCATTCCAGCGAATCGCCGTGTTCTTGGCGAGAATGGTAATGCCGCGTTCGCGCTCTAGCTCATTGGAATCCATGACCCGCTCAGGCGCAGCAGCACGCGCGTCCAGCGTTCCGGACTGCTGTAACAGCCGATCGACGAGCGTGGTCTTGCCGTGATCAACGTGAGCGATGATCGCGATATTGCGAATTTTGTCTGTGGGGAACATGGTCGGAGTGCCGCGAAAGGTGGCGCATTATATAGGCATTCCGCGCTACTTGTTGCTTTTCTCGCGCCGTTTTTCTGCTGTCACGGACTTGATTAGCTTGCCGAATTGCTTGTCCCGGGCTCGCCGTTCCGCAACGCTCGCCGTGTTGTGCCGATCTTCCGACAGGAGCTTGTGAAAGCGCTTCAATCGGGCAGCGTCCAACGCACCACCATCAATGGCTTCGAGCACCTTGCAGCCTGGCTCGCTCACATGCGTGCAATCCGAAAACCGGCAGTCGCTGGCGAGTGCGACGATTTCTGAAAATACATTTTCGCGGTCGTCGGCGACATCGTAAAGTTGCAGTTCCCGCATCCCTGGCGTGTCGATTAACCAGCCACCGCCTGGCAATCGGTGCATCGAACGACCGGTTGTCGTGTGCCGACCGCGCTGATCGTCCTCCCGAATGCCGCTGGTCTCCAGGTGAGCGCCAGTCAAGGTGTTGACCAGCGTTGACTTGCCGACGCCCGATGAACCCACCAGCGCCACCGTCTGTCCTGACTCACACCACGGAGACAACACGGCGACCTGTTCCGCATCACGCGCATCGAGTGGCTCAATGAGCAAACCTGGCGACAGCTGTGACGCTGTCTGGACGAACTCTGTTACCGACTCGACCATGTCCGCCTTGGTAATGACGATGACGGGATATGCGCCAGCGTCCTGCGCGATAGCGAGATAACGCTCGAGACGAGCGATGTTGAAGTCGCGGTTGGCGGACGTGACGATGAACAAGGTGTCCACGTTTGCGGCGATGAGTTGTACGTCGCCAGAGGATCCAGCTGCGCGGCGCTGGAACAGACCAAATCGTTCCAGGCATCTGCTCACCGCTGGACCGGCATTATCAACCAGCAACCAGTCCCCTACAGTAATCTCCAGGACGGCACTTTTCGCCGTCAGTGCGACGCTCAACTCACCGTCCGCTCCGGCGACATCTATCCGCCCACGATGCACGGCCATTACGCGCACCACCTGCAAGGTGTCGGCTTCGGCATCTGTGAGCTGCGCGGAAAAGTACGGTCGCCAACCCAGACTATTTAGCGTGCTGTCTATCATCGTCAGATATCCGTCTATAATGACACGATACCAAGATCGAGAGTCTCCGTATGAAAGTTGCCCTGGTTACGGGTGCCAGCTCCGGGATCGGCGCAGCCGTCGCGATTGCATTCGCCGACGCTGGCTGGTCCGTCATGGCCGCTGGCCGTCACGAAGATCGGCTGGAGGAGGTGGCTGATGTCTCGGAGCTAATTTCAACCTGGACCGGTGAGTTGGAAGAATCGGACGATTGCGATGAGCTAGTCGCTGATACCGTCGATGAATTCGGCGGACTGGATTGCCTCATCAACGCGGCCGGCGTTCTGATTCGCGGTGACGCAGAGGAGACTAGCGACGACAACTGGCGTGACACACTCGCCATCAACCTGGACGTTCCATTCTTCCTTTCGCGAGCTGCCATGCCGCACTTAAAAAAGGCCGCGGGCAGCATTGTCAACATCTCGTCAGTATGGGGACTTGAGGCCGGAGACAGGGCTGTCGCCTACTGTGCCAGCAAGGGCGGGCTTATTCTTTTGACGCGGGCAATGGCGCTGGATCACGCGAAAGACGGAGTACGCATCAACGCGGTATGCCCGGGAGGCGTCGACACGCCGATGCTCGTCAGTGAAGCGCAGGAACAGGGTGAGAACGTCGAGGCGTTCCTCGAAGACGTTGCATCCGAAAGCCCCAATGGCCGGATCGCAACGCCCGAAGATATCGCGGGTCTCGTCTTGTTTCTCGCCAGCGATGCGGCGAGTCACATGACAGGAACCGCGATACCTATCGACGGCGGCCTGATGGCCTAAGCGTTACGCGCCCGAGAAATCGACGTCGACAAACACCAGTGACGGTGCCAGCGTCGACGAATACGGGTACGGATCGTTGCCGACCATTTCCAGCCTGCCGAACAGGTCCTTCAAGTTGCCCGTGACGTTCATTTCACCGACGGGTCGCCCAATCTGACCGTTCTCGACCATGTGGCCACGCAAGCCGAGCGAGAAGTCACCCGTTGTGGAATCGGCATTGCCACCGAGCCACGACGTCACGTAAACGCCGTTACCGACTGCTGCCAGCAATTGCTCCAGAGACTGCGCTCCCAAAGCAATGCGGCGGTTTGACGCCGATCCCGTTGTCGGCGTCATATCGCCTTTGCGGCCATAGTACGTGTCGACATAGATGTTCTTCACGACGCCATTTTCGACGATGGGCAGCGCCTTCGCTGATATGCCTTCACTGTCATAGTGGCGTGAGGCCAGTCCGCGCTTTATCAGCGGATCATCGACAATCGTCAGTTTGTCGCTGAATGCCTGCTCACCAATGAGTGGTGTCCAGAAAGACCGTCCCTGCTGAACACTGCCTGCGTTTGCAGGGCGCATCAGGCGCCCGACCAGTGACGCCGCGGCGCGAGAGTCGACAATCATGGCCGTTTTCACGGTCGGGCCTTTTTCCGAATCCAGCCGCGACAACGCCCTGTCGAGAGCGACTTGCCCGACCGCCGCCGCATCTGGCAAGTCTTCTACATGCGCGCCACCGGCATAAAAGCCGTCTTCCGCGCGCTTGTCGCCCGCGTCACGCAGCGTCACGCTTGAGCCGAACCAGCAATAAGTCGACTGTTGCGAACCCTCAAATCCGTTGCTGCTCGCCGACGCCGACCGTTGCGTGCCGTCATAAACCCCAGCTGTCGCGGAGATAACTCGCTCGTGCCCGGTAGCCACGGTGTCGAGCGCCTCACACCAGGCCAGGCGCTGGTCCCGGTCCAGCACGGCAACCGTCTCATCGACAAGATCGAGATCATCGGTGGGTCGATTCGCAAACAGCACTTCGGGTGTGATTTTTCGGAAGTCGTCCGGCTCGAGCGCACGCGTGATCGCGACAGCTTCATCGATGAAGCCTCCCAGTCGGTCGGGATTCAGATCCGTCGTCTGGTGGCTCGAGTAGCGACCACTCGCGTAAATCTTCACGCCGAGCGTTCGCGATGTGGTGTCCTTGACCTTCTCGAGTGCGCCATCGCGGTACTCGAACTCGACGTCCCGGCTCTGTTTCGCATTCGCCCATGCGTCCTCGGCACCGGCTTTGCGGGCAAGCTCGACAGCATGCACCGCCTGATCTTTGAGATTAGCTGGCATTTTCGCCTCCTACCGTCATGTTGGAAACGAGCACCGTCGGAATACCCTGGGACACCGGCACGCTTTGACCATTCTTGCCGCAAGTCCACCCTCCTGTATCGAGTCGCGCGTCGTTGGCGACCATCGTGATGCGCTTCAACGACTCAGGACCGTTGCCGATAATGTTGACGTCCTTGATAGGTGCCGTGACCCGGCCACCCTCGACCAGCCAGCCGTTCTTGACGTAGAACGTGTAGTCACCTGCACCGATTTGCACCTGGCCGTTTGTGAACGTCTCGCAGATAATGCCGTTGTCTACCGCCTCGATTATTTCTTCCTTCGTGTGCGGGCCGTCCTCCATAAACGTGCAACTCATTCGTGGCATCGGCGCAAATCGGTAAGACTGGCGCCTTCCTGAGCCCGTTGGTTGCAGGTCGTACTGTTTCGCGCTGATCTGGTCGTGCAAATAGGACTTGAGAACACCGTTTTCGACCATCACCGTACGACCCGCCTTGTTGCCTTCGTCGTCGTAGTTCAATGCACCTCGCTCGCGCGGAATCGTTGCCTGGTCGACGACTGTCACGAAAGGTTCAGCGACTTTCTTGCCCATCATATCCGAGTAGATGCTTGTGCCCTTGCGATTGAAATCGGCCTCCATGCCGTGGCCTATGGCCTCATGCAGCAGGATGCCGCTGGCGCCGGATGCAAGGATCACAGGCATCTCACCGGCTGGCGGACGACGCGCATCAAACAGGATCATCGTACGGTCGACCGCCTCCTGAATCATCGTGTCGAGCCGCTCTTCGGTGTACCAGCTGAACTCTTCTCGCGCTGCGATATTCGAATATCCTGACTGGACCTCTTCACCCTTCTTCGCTGTAACAAGGACAGTTGCCCGAGTCATTGGCCTGTGGTCTGTAACCAGGGCGCCATCGAGTGTCGCGATCATCACCCGCTCATCGCTGTCATTCCAATAGACCGACACCTTGTCCACAGCAGGTTCCTTCGCCTTCGCCTGTTCCTCGATGTACTTCAGAACCGGCAGTTTCTGATCGATACCAACATCCGCCCATGGGACGGTCGTCGTGTACAGGCCACCCATTTCTTTCGGCGTGAACGACTGCGGAGACACGGTACGGCTGCCGCTCGCGATCGCCGATGCCGTGCGCGCCGCCGCGAGCATGGACGGCAAGGTCACGTCCTCGGTGAAGGCATAACCGGTCTGCTCGCCGATAACGACTCGCAGCCCTACGCCCTGTTGAATGTTCGAATTCGCGTTGGAGACGATGCCGTCTTCAAGCGACAGGGAATTGGATCTCGTATGCTGGAAGTAGAGGTCCGCGGCATCGGCACCATTGGCGGTCAGTTCCGACATAACTTTGGCGACCGTTGCCTGGTCAACACCAAACCACTCCATGAACGGGTTTTCCGGCGTCGGGTCCGCGATCGCGGTCGCCTGCTGAATGCTGCAGCCGTTCAGGAAAGCCGGCACGGTCAATACCGCGCTACCCGCTGCCATATGCCCCAAGAATTGCCTGCGTTTGATCGTCATCGTGTCTCCCACGTCAATATCGTTTAACTATGGATGTTTGTGAACTCAAAAAGGTTTCATCGCCTTGATGGCGCCAGCCCAACTCCTGCCGCGACTCTGTTAGCCACGGCGTCTCGGTTGTCTCCAGTAATATAGCAGCAGGAAGCCAAACAGCATCCCACCGAGATGTGCGAAATTTGCGACGCCCGGTGCGTTTCCGCTCAGGCCGAGATACAACTCAAGCAGGCCGTAAAACAGAACGAAGTATTTCGCCTTCATCGGAATCGGCGGAAACAAGAGCATGATCGTGCGATTCGGGAAAGCGAGGCCGTAGGCAAGCAGGATGCCGAACACACCGCCGGAAGCGCCCACGGTTGGATACAGCCCACCTTGCGAACCCGCAACGATCAACTGCACCAGGCCGGCACCGACGACGCAGGTGAAATAGTAGGTCAGGAAGCGTTTCTGACCCATCATGATTTCCAGGTCTCGTCCGAACATCCACAAGGCGAACATGTTGAAGAAGATGTGCGTCATGTTGCCGTGCAGGAAGCTGTACGTAACAAGTTGCCACGGCATGAATGGAGAGCCCGCCACATTTGCCGGCCACAACGCGAAATTGATCATCAGGAAACGCGGGTTCATTTGCTGCAGCGCGAAAATGATGCCGTTCGCGACGAGCAAGACGAATATTACATTTGGAATGGCGCTCTGACGACGAGGCCGCATGCTGTATACAGGTCTGTTCATTGACTACTCAGTTACGTTACTAGAAGTTCGATCGGAATTGGCGAGATTCGTTGCAAACGCTACCAGCCGCCACCTCCGCCGCCGCCTCCGCCACCACCGGAGAAGCCGCCGCCGCCACCGGACGAAGAGCCCGGAGGAGTGACCGAGTGCGTAACGGCCGTATTGAGACTGCTGGAGAGGCTGCTTGTCGCGCGGCTCAAATCCATATTGTTCCAGGAACCGTTGTACCACGTGGGGTGGTAAGGCTTGCCACCAGCCTGGTTCGCTGCGGATAGAATGTCGGAAAACCGTTCCGCCCAAAGCTGATCAACGCCCAATGCCAACGCGTACGGCAGATATTTCTCGAACAGCTGGGGGGTCTTCTCGGGCGGGTTGCGGAGCTCCATCTCGTGCTTCTCCGCAATTTCGAGGTAGTCCTTGAATCCAAGGATCTCATCGAGCAGCTTGCGGCCACGCAGCGTTGGGCGCTTCATGATGACAGCGAAGATCACTGTTGTGACTGCCATCAAGATGACTACAAAAATCGAGAACGGACTCGGACCCGCGGCCAGTGAAATAACGGCCGTCAGTACGAACAGCACCACAGCAGGTATGTTGAGCAGACCGTTGTATTTGAAATAGTGCTGTTTGTAGTCCTTCGCCAGCGACCGCTTGTGTGCGCTCTTGGCATCGCCGAGTTTCTCGTGGTTTTCCTGCTCCAGCTTTATCGACTTTCGACCTTTAAACAGGCTGTCGTAGAGCTCCTGCTCGCCAGCCGCCATCGGTGGCGAGTTCTTGCCCGGATCGGTCTTTTGCAGAAAGTAATGGTCGTCTTCCTTGCCTAAGCCCAGGAAGCCGTCGGAACCCTCTTCGACGTCGATGCGCAGATAACCTTTCACGCCGAGATTGACGATGGCGGCGGTCATGATTTTGTCGTCGTAGTACATTTGCCGAATATATCGAAGCGATGCCGGTGAGAAGCCCTGCGGCGGCTCGTAGCGCGTCACCAGCACCCCCTCGTCCGGATCTTTGCCGAAGGACATCCAAACAGGGATGTAGTAGGCGAGCAGCAATACGAACCCGAGAAGCGCGATCAGCAAGTTCGCGTTGTCCTTGAGCAGCCATCCCAGGCGTTGCATATCGGTTGGCGCTTCCACATGACCCTTTGGCCAACCGACAACGATGGTCAGCCCGTTTAACGGCTGCAGCATCTTGGATGTTTCGAAATAGACCCGACCTGAGATGTCGATTCGTGACGTGTAGTCACGATTGGTATAACCGAATGCCCCGGTGTACGCCTCAGCCGTAAGGTCGCTCGCAGATACATCAAAGCCGAAAGCAACAGTCGCGCTCGCACTGTCAATCGGGAACTCCCAGTTCACACCAGTCACGTTCCAGTACAACTCATCATGATTCTCGAAGAAGCCGAGCATGCGGCTCGCGCGATAGCGGAATGTGTAGGTGTGTTCACCGGTGTTGACGTAACGGTTCGAGTTACCGAAGTAGACGCGCACGCCGTCGCGTATGCCCTGAGAATGAAAGTCCTCGACAGCATTATTGCGCAGGACCGACAGAACTTCGAAACCGACTACGTAGTCGTTGCCCCGCTTATCTCGATACTCGGTAGGGAAATCACGATAGATGCCGCGTCGAATGCGGTTGCCTTCTGCACGCACGCGAATTGTCTCAGTGACGTCGATCCAGCCATCCTTCATGATCAGGATGTCGCTGTGAAACTCGAGAATGCGTTCGTCCGCATGAGCGGCAAATGACAACAGGAATAAGAACGCAGCGAGTTTTTTCATTCAACCGACCCGAGATTTACGAGCGGTACGTTGGCCGCATCGTCTGAAGACTTCTGAAAGAAATTGCGTGCATCAAAATTGAACATACCCGCCACGATATTGCTCGGCACAGTTTCGGTCATCGTATTGTAGTCACGCACCGAACCGTTGTAGTAGCGACGAGCGAACTGCAGGTAGTTCTCGGTTTCCACAAGCTCATTCTGCAGATTAAGGAAGTTCTCGTTCGCCTTTAGATCGGGATAGCTCTCGGCCAGCGCAATCAATCTTTGTACGCCCGTACTGAGCTCTTCTTCGGCTTTGCCCCGGGCATCCAGGTCAGTGACCCGCATCGCTTCTGAGCGCAGCTCGGTGACGGCTTCCAGGGTTGCACGCTCGTACTTGGCGTAGGCGTCAACGGACGAGACCAGCTGCGGGATCAGGTCGTGGCGACGTTGCAGCTGCACATCGACGTCGCTCCAGGCCGTATCAACACGATTACGACTGCGAACCAGCCGGTTGTACGAAACGACAGTCGCAGCAACTATCGCTATCAGAAGAGCGAGGAGAATATACATGGCTCGCAATCGTACCACTGTCGCGGCTGAAGCCGCTCCCACGGTGTCTGTAAGCTCTTGTAGGAGCGGCTTCAGCCGCGACCGTTCTTAGTACCAGAACGAGAAGAATATCTGGATGATGTCCGCTTCGAGCTGGTACAACGGCTCCATGCCAAGTGGCTCGCCTGCACTGATGTCGGAGAAATCGTCGTAGTCGATCGATAGAAAATTATAGGAAAAATTGACCGTGCCACGCTTGATGAAGCGCCAGCCTTCCGGGTCGCTGATGAACTCGAAACTGCCGCCAATACCGAATGTCTGGCTTGTCAGCGGGCTAAGCTCTTTGTCGCGGCCACGAAAATTCGTCGCCTCGGAACGCGGAAACAGGTCCGAATAGAAATGTGCGCCGGTCTGGTCGTGGTAACGGTACTTCGCATGCACTACGAAGGGCCCTATCGGGTGCGTATAGGTGATTGAGGCTGTGTGCGACTCGATGTCCCAGGTATCGGTGAAGTACCGATACGTACCCTCCAGCGTCGCCCGGTACGGCAGGAAGTACCTCATGCGCAAGCCAATGGCGTTACTCGTGCGCGTATTGGGGTACAGCTCGGGCTCAAAACTGAAGCCTCTCGCAGAACCCGCATCTGCGTAACGCACCGATCGATACGGATTGTTCAGAAAACCTTCGTCGGTGATTGTCTCGAAGTTCAATGTTGCGATCAGGTTGCGCGTCAGGATTTGGGTCAGGCCGACGCCGTAGTGCTGGCGGTCTACTTCGCGCTCAAAGGTCGGATCATCCGAGCGGCCCACAAGATCGTTACCAAGCGCATAACTCAGGGTGAGCGTCGTCATGTCGCCGAACATGTCCTGACTGACTGAAAAACTGTAGGTCTCGGCGTCGAAATCCGACTCGACACTGCTTGTGTACCCGACAGTCATCGTCGTATTGCCACGCAGGTAGTCCATGCCAAGCGACCATTGGGTACGTTCTTCGGTATACGGGCTTGCCGTCGTAATGACGTCGATCGACGCCGAGCTGATCATGTCGACGTAGTAATTGCCGACGAACGACGTGCTCTTGCCAATTTGCTTGCGCATAAGGACAGACGGACCGTCGATCCGCACGCCACCACCGTCATACAGGTGATAGAGGATATCGGTGCGATCTTCGGGCAGCACGCCGGCAAGGGCATGGCTACAGAGCAGCAGGCCCAGGACTGAAACAAATATGCCACGCCGCAAATTCATGGTTGCTCAGGAATCCCTAGTTGCAGCCGCAGCCGCCACCGGCTGCACCCTCACCGCCACGGGCGCCTTCGCGGGCCTCGTAGACGTGTTGCAAATAGGCGCTGGAAACCGGATCCATATCGAGGGCCATAATCGGATCGGCGAGTCGATCGCGTTCGTAGGGTTTCACCCAGGGCTCGATACCGCTGCAGCTTGCTGTGCCGGCAAGCACCGCAAGGACCAGCAAAAGTCGGCCTAGTTTGTTTATTCGCATATCCATATCCCTAATGTATCGCCGTCTGAGTGACTATGTCCGTGACCTCTGCCTCAGAAGAACATCGTTACGCCGATCGTGCCCTCGAGATTGTGCGTTGTCTTCTCGCGACCCAGGATGTCGCTGTCGAAAAGGTGATCCCGGAAGTCCAGGCGTATCGCAACGGAGTCGGTCAACAGGAAACGAAAGCCCGCACCGAAATTGACCGTAAAGC
>WTCH01000331.1 GCA_013138675.1 Woeseiaceae bacterium
GTAGCTTGCGAGCGTGTCGGCCACACCCTGGCGAATGACCTCGGGTGACTCGCGCAGCGTTGCCGGGTCGAGATTGCCCTGCAGCGCCACCTTGTCGTCGACATACTTGCGTGCATCGGCCAGGTCCGTGGTCCAGTCAACACCCAGTGCATCGCAACCGGTGCCAACCATGTCTGTCAGCAACGGACCGGCACCCTTCGTAAACAGGACCACGGGTATACGCCTGCCATCACGCTCCCTGGTCAGGCCGTCGACGATCTTCTGCATGGGGTCAAGTGAGAATCGTCGGTAGTCATCACGTTCGAGAGCCGCTCCCCAGGTATCAAAAATCATGATGGCCTGGGCACCTGCTTCAACCTGCGCGTTCAGGTATTCGGTCGTGGTTCGTGCGACCGTATCCAGCATCTTGTCGAGCGTGGCCGGGTCTTCGGCAGCAAGTCCCTTGATGATCTTGAGTTCGCGGCTCGAGCCGCCTTCGACCATGTACGTTCCAACGGTCCACGGGCTACCTGCAAAGCCGATTAGTGGAACCTGTCCATCCAGTTCTTTGCGAATCGTCCGCACGGCATCGAAAACGTAGCCGAGTGACTCAGAAACGTCGGGAACCGCCAGCTTGTTGATCTCACTCGCAGTGCGGACTGGCCGTTCGAACTTCGGCCCCTCACCTGTTTCGAAATAGAGTCCGAGCCCGAGTGCATCAGGAACGGTCAGAATGTCGGAGAACAAGATCGCCGCATCGAGCTTATAGCGCCGCAAAGGCTGCATCGTGACCTCGCAGGCAAGCTCGGGGTTGCGACACACCGACATGAAGTCACCGGCCTTCGCGCGCACCTCGCGATACTCGGGCAGGTAGCGTCCTGCCTGGCGCATGATCCAGAGTGGTGTACGTTCAGTCGGCTCTCTCATTAGTGCGCGCAACAGCAGGTCGTTCTTCAGCTCGGTCATGGCGCCACCTGCGCGGCAATCGTGGCCTGGATTGCCTCAGCCGCGGCTCGAGGGCTGTCGGCATCACGAATTGGTCGCCCGACGACGATGTAATCAGCGCCGTTCGAGAATGCGGTATCAACTGTGACCACGCGTTTTTGGTCTCCTACCGGCTTGTTGTCGACAGGCCGAATGCCCGGGGTTACGACAAGCAGCTTGGAGTCGATGAATTCACGCAACCTCGGCACTTCGAGGCCGGACGATATGACGCCATCGCAACCTGCTTCGAGTGCCCGTCGTGCACGCGACAGTACGAGGTCGCTTACGTCACAGTCGAACCCCATGTCATCGAGGTCGCCTCGATCGAGGCTCGTCAGCACCGTCACGCCAAGCACTTTGAGCGAGTCACCCTTGTTCTCGGCCGCTGCTTCCATGATTGACTGATTGCCGTGCACGGTCACAAAGCTCGCCCCGCGGTCTTTGAGCTGCCGCACCGCCGATCCGACCGTCGCCGGGATATCGAAAAACTTCAGGTCACAGAAAACTTTCTTGTCACGCGCCAGCATCCAGTCGAGTAGCTCAAAGTAGCCGCCGCTCATCATGAGCTCGAGGCCAATTTTGTAAAACGTCACCGAGTCGCCCAGCTCTTCTGCAAGCGTCCTGGCCCGATCGCAGTCGGGCACATCCATGGCAAAAATGAGTCGGTCTTCGGCGGGAATGTTTTTGTCGGTCACGAGCTTGCCTCTTGGTTAGTTTCGCCGGCGCGGGCGCATTCTATCAGAGGAGTCGCTCATGTTCGGCAATCGCGTAGCGATCCGTCATTCCTGCGACGTAGTCGGCCACGATCCTCGCCCGGCCGGGCTCGTCCTCGTTCGCGGCGTGATCAGAAAATTCATCCGGCAGCAGCTTCACGTCTGCCGAATAGAGCTCAAACAGCTCGCGTATGATGGTCTGCGCACGCTTTGTCATCTTGAGCTTCTTCTCGTGAGAATAGAGGTGCTTTTGCAGGAATCGCTTCAACGCAATGTGCTGCTCATAAACCTCATCAGAGAAAGACACCAGGGCCTTGCTCGCCATCCTGACATCGTCAATGGATCGCGGCGCGGCCGCCTCAATGTTTGCCCGCGTCGTCTCGATCAGGTCCGAGACAACAGCACCGATCATGCGCCGGATCGTTTCGTAGATAAGCCGGCGATCCTCGAGGTCCGGGTAACGTCGCCGCACCTCCTCGTAGCCCGAAGCAAACAGCGCCTGGTCGCGAAGTTGCTCGACGCTAAGCAGGCCCGCGCGAATACCATCGTCCACATCATGGTTGTTATAGGCGATCGCGTCGGCGATGTTGGCGATCTGCGCCTCGAGCCCCGGTTGTTCGCGATTGAGAAATCGCTGCCCAATATCACCCAGTTCGCGTGCATTTGCTTTCGAGCAGTGTTTGAGGATGCCCTCACGGGTTTCAAACATCAGGTTGAGCCCCGGGAACTCGGCGTATTTGGCCTCGAGTTCATCGACCACTCGCAGTGACTGCAAATTGTGTTCAAAGCCGCCGAATTCGCGCATGCAATCATTGAGCTCGTCCTGCCCGGCATGGCCGAAGGGCGTATGCCCGAGATCATGCGCCAGGCAGATCGCCTCGATCAGCGGTTCGTTCAGTGACAGCGCCGCCGCGACCGAGCGTCCAACCTGCGACACCTCAAGTGAATGCGTCAGGCGCGTTCGGTAGAGGTCACCCTCGTGATTGACGAAGACCTGCGTTTTGTAGACTAGCCGGCGAAATGCGGTGGAATGGATGATGCGGTCGCGATCGCGCTGATACTCGCCACGATAAGTGGCAGCAGGTTCTTCGTAGCGCCGGCCCCGACTTTGCGCCTCGTCGGCCGCGTACGCTGCGAGTCCGGACATCAGTTTGCGGCCTCGAGAACCTTTTCCAATAGCAACGGATCGACATCGCTGCTTACGTGAGCGCTGCCGAGCTTGCCAAGCAGCACAAACCGGAGTTTTTTCTGCAGCACTTTTTTGTCCCTTCCCATGGCATCAAGCATCACCTGTGCGCCAACGGCCGGCGGCTTTGTCGGTAACCCGGCCGATTCCAGCAGGTTTTGCAGGCGGTTAAGCTCATCGCTATCGATACCGCTGAGCTGCGCTGCCATCACCATGCCGGCGGCGACCGCCTCTCCGTGCAGCCACTCTCCATATCCGAGGCAGTGCTCGATAGCATGTCCGAATGTATGGCCAAAATTCAGCAGGGCGCGCCTGCCGGCCTCGCGCTCGTCTTCGGCCACAACTTCGGCCTTGATCTCACAGCATCGTTGTACCGCATAAGCGATGGCATCCGGATCCAGATCGAGCAGTGCGGCCATATTTTCTTCGAGCCAGCCGAAAAATTCGATATCCACGATGACGCCGTGCTTAATGACTTCGGCCAGACCGGCCCGTAGCTCCCGTGCTGGAAGTGTTGCCAGCGTGGACGTGTCGATAAGGACGATTTGCGGTTGGTGAAATGCGCCAATCAGGTTTTTTCCCTGCGGATGGTTGACGCCGGTTTTACCTCCTACTGAGGAGTCGACCTGCGCGAGCAGCGTGGTCGGCACCTGGATGAATGCGACCCCGCGCATGTAGCAAGCAGCGGCGAATCCCGCGATGTCGCCCACGACGCCACCGCCCAATGCCACCACGGTCGTGTCCCGATTCGCGCCACTACCGACGAGCGCGTCGAGCACAAGATTGGCTGTTTCAACGGTCTTGTGTTCCTCGCCATCGGGCAGTTCTACAGTCCTGGTATCGCTGCTGGCCAGGTTGGCCTTCAGCTTGTCCAGGTACAGTGGTGCAACAGTTTCGTTGCTCACGATCAGGCAATCGTGACCAGTCAGTTGGTCATTGAGGTCGAAATTGCCACCCAGCAAATCACTGCCGATGACGATCGGATAACTCCGCTCGCCGAGTTCGACGTTGATGGTGCGTACTTCCATTGGCGTAGATTACCCGAAAGGCCCCGTGGCCGGGATGTTCGTTATCGGAAGTAAAGCGCAGCGCCAGCGAGCCATGTAGATAACGAACATGCCGGCTGCGGGGCCTGTCCGTCAGAGGCGATCCAGGATTTCGTCGGCGACCGCTCTCACTTTGCGGCCATCTGTCTCGATGATCAGGTCCGCGACTTCCCGGTAAAGCGCGTCGCGCTGCTCCATCAGCTCCTCGAGAATCTCCCGGCGGTCACCGCTCTCCAGCAGAGGGCGTTCCCGGCCCTTCTGCGTGCGTGCGAGCTGCTGATCGACGGTCGTATACAGGTAGATTACAAATCCGCGCGCGCCCAGGTGGCTCCGGTTCTGAGGATCGATGACGACGCCGCCACCGGTGGCAAGAACAACACCTTCGATCTTGCTAAGGTCATCGATGACCTTTGCCTCGCGTTTGCGAAATCCGTCTTCTCCCTCTTTTTCGAAAATGAAGGAAATGTCGACACCCGTACGTGACTCGATCTCGTCGTCACTGTCCATGAAGTTCAGGTGCAACAGGCGGGCGAGTTGTCGTCCGACTGCTGACTTGCCGGCCCCCATGGGGCCGATAAGGAACACGTTTTGTGGTTTTTTCATAGTGTCGAGGGTTTGCCTATATGAGAAAGCCAACCCTAAGGTTGGCTTTCGTCATTGATTGCCTTGCGAGAGCCTAGTAGATGCTCGAGCCTTCCTCAAGGATCCTCGGAGTTACAAAGATAAGCAACTCAGCCTTATTATCAACACGCTGTTTACTCTTAAAAAAGAACCCAATAACCGGGATATCACCAAGGAATGGAACCTTGTTGATTGTCTCGCGACGTTCTGTCTCGTAAATGCCACCCAGAACAACGGTCTGCCCGTCAGCAACAAGCACCTGGGTCACTACAGAGCGGGTATCAATACTCGGCACCGTGCCACCAA
>WTCH01000209.1 GCA_013138675.1 Woeseiaceae bacterium
ACCGCGACCCTCGAGAAGAACGTCCTATTGACAGCATCAAATATGGTCCATGGGCAGGTGGTCAGTTCGCCGGCATGGTCAAGCGTCATTTGGCGTTCAAACAAAAATACCCCGACCGGCCACCTACGCATGGAAAGCCCTACGAAGGAATTGAGAATCTCAGGCCGGAAAGCAAAAAAGTAGTCGAAATCTTTATGCTCGGCTTGCCGAAGAAATAGAACTTTCGCTGGTTCCTGGTCCCGCGGAATGGAATCAGACATTCCTTCCGCGGGTTTTCATTTTCTCAGGCTGGCTGCCGTCCGATCTGGAATGCCCGGGTTCGGTGCAGCTACCTCTGTTCCAGTGATGGCTGCAGCAGCCATCGATGAAACACTGACTGCCCTATCAATCAGAACTCCGTGCAAGCGCCGAAGATGACGATTGCACCTTGAAGTACAGCCGCGGTCGCGACGAAGCGGCCGGTATCGTTCTCGAGTGAGATTGTCCAGCCCGCACCATCGGGTTGCCGCGGATTGCCGTCTTCCGCACCTTGAAGTACCAGGCGGTTTTCAATTCGCGAGACTGAACGAATTTTCGATCCAGGCGCGTCCTTGAGAATACGAATGACCTTGTTTCTGACGTCCACGCGCAGAAAGGTTGGCGCATTGACCTCTTCTGGCAACACCGCTTCGCAGCCGCGGCCGTCAATACACTCGTTCACCTGCATGGACGCACACAGGATCGGCTTCGACGTATCCAGTGCCCACGCCGATCCTGCACTCAACAGGGTGACGACGCTAATCAGTAATTTTCTTGAAACTTTCATGATCGTGCTCTCCCTGTTTGTGTCAGCGAACGCTGTAGCCACGGCCATCCATACAGGCCGTGTAAGCACGGTTATAACTGTCACGGTTGCCCTGGTACTGGGCCGCCTGCTGTTGTTCCCACTGCTGTTGTTCTACTTGTTGTTGACGGCGCTGATCTCTGCGTCGCACACCTCCGACCACCGCTCCCGCGGCCGCACCGGTCTTGGCACCATCACTGCCGTCAACAATTCCGCCAACGGCCGCACCGCGCAGCGCTCCACGCCCGACGCCGCCTTTCGGTGCTTGCTGTTGAGGCGGCGGTGCACTCGCCGTGGGTGGCGCCATCGGATCGAATCCGCTTTGTTGCTTGGCCCACCCGTAGCATTCGAAGTTGTCCTTGTCCTGCTGTTCCTTGGTTTGGTTCTTTGTCGGGTAAATCACCATTTCGCTCTGCGCCCAACCGGCCGTGCCAAACAGCATAAGCATCACGCCTGTGATCGTACTTGCACATTTCAGCATCATTCGTTCCCTTCCAAAAACATGCTCCCGCCAGATCGATCGGGAGATCTCAAAACACACCAAACTGCAGTATATTAGCCTGCATCGCTATCACCGCCCTAGGAGCCTGCCAGACTTAGGATGATTCGGCTGCAACTGCCCCTCACCGTAATTTCACGCTTGCTAGCAACGTACTGACGCATGATTCAGTTGAACACCTGATGACTATCACATCGCGCAAAACTCACCCGTTAAGCTCACAGTGGCTTTCGAAGGAACAATGGCTGGCAAATTCGCGTGCGATTCTGGCAAACAAAGCTTCGTCACACATGTGTATCGACGAGTTCGTGTCCGCGCTCTCCTGCCGTTTCGCTATCGAACCCCTAACAGTTTGTTGAAATTCTCCAATATAGCGTGTCACAGGCCGCTTTCTGGGGAGCATCGGTGCGCAACTCATTGATTCATTGGGACATGCAATTGGCATATCGTCGGTCCCCGGCGAGTTTTGTCGAATTTCAACAGACTGCTAAGCCCGGCAGACTCCTGGTCTTGACTTTTTGGTGCTTGAACTATCTCGCCGGGTACGAATATGTTTGCGGTCATCGCCTAAGGGCGATATTGTGAAAATACAATCTTTGGACGATATTTAATTCGCTCTAAACTGAAGTTCCTCGTCGTCCAAGGCCATGGGTTTGCCGCAAGTGCGTAAAACCCATGACCTTTTTCGTGTTCGAATGGTTCTCAAGCGATCATTATGTAGGCATGTAATAAGTCGTCGTATCGTTAAGTTTATGTTGTAATAGTGTGAGTACATGTCTATGATACGTAGGCATGTACATTACCCGCGTCCCCAACCGCAACTCCCCGCCCGCCATCTTGTTGCGCGAGAGCTACCGTGACAAGGGCAAGGTCAAGTCGCGCACCCTGGCCAATCTGTCCAAGCTTCCCCTCGATACCATCGAGGTGCTGCGCCGCGCCCTCAACGGCGAGCAGCTCGTCGCACCCTCCGAGGCCTTCGAGGTCATCGCCTCGCGCCACCACGGCCACGTGCACGCGGTACTACTGGCCATGCGCCGGCTTGGCTTCGCCGGGCTCATTGCCTCGCGCGCCTCACGGGCGCGCGATGTCGTGGTGGCGATGGTCGCTGCACGCCTCCTCGAGCCCGACAGCAAGCTTGCCACGACGCGCTGGTGGCACATCACGAGCTTGCCCGACATTCTCGGGGTGGCCGATGCCGATGAGAACGAGCTCTACGATGCGCTTGACTGGTTGCTCGAACGCCAACAGCGCATCGAGCGCAAGCTCGCCACACGTCACCTCGCCAACGATGCACTGGCGCTGTATGACCTGAGTTCGAGTTACTTCGAGGGCGTGACCTGCCCACTGGCCGCGTTCGGGCACAACCGCGACGGCAAGAAGGGCAAGCTGCAAGTCAATTACGGTGTGCTGACCAATTCACATGGGCTGCCGGTAGCGGTATCGGTGTTCGAGGGAAACACCGGTGATCCGACGACGCTAGTGTCTCAGCTCAGCAAAGTCCGGGACCAGTTCGGCTTGAAGCGTTTCGTCCTGGTTGGCGATCGCGGCATGATCACCCAGAAACAAGTCGACGTACTGCGTGACATCGACGGCGTTGACTGGATCGCAGCACTTCGCCCAGGAGCGATTAACACGCTCCTGGACAGCGGCGCGTTGCAGATGGATCTGTTCGATGAACGCAACTTGTTCGAGTTGACCCACCCGGACTTCCCGGGCGAGCGGCTGGTGGCGTGCCGCAACCCGGAGCTGGCCAAGCGCC
>WTCH01000168.1 GCA_013138675.1 Woeseiaceae bacterium
CCTATTTCAGCTACGCCTCTAGCGGGCTTGGCCGAGGTGATGTCCTGGGTAATCCAGCCGTGACACAGATTGTCATGTGCGACGACCGCGGCAATATCGTCGGCGCTGGAGGCAACTCCGCGGCCCGGTTGTTTGTCTCTACGCCGTTAGGACGAGCGACGATCCTGCGTGATATCGCTTTGATCGGTAACGCACTCGCGAATATGGGCAAAGGCTGCCCGTAAGGGTCAGCACTTTATTTAAGGAATGAAATCAATGTTGATCGTTTCAAAAACACGCCAACCGGCACGACAGAGCGGCTTTTCGCTGGTCGAAGTGCTGATCGCGCTGATCATCATGTCGGTCGGAATGCTCGGTATTGCCAGCCTGTTTGTACAAAGCATGCAGGCCGGCCGCCCTTCGATGTTTCGCCATCACGCCGTGACAATGGCCGGCGACGTTGCTGATCGTATCCGTGCGAATCCGCGTGCAGGCATCGCCTACACAGGTATCGGTGGCGACGGCGGCTGCGTCGGAACCGGCAATGATTGCGATGAAGCTACGATGGCAGCCAACGACATTTTTCTCTGGGACCAGCAAGTGGCCGAGTCGTTGCCTAATGGTGATGTCACCATAGCATTCGATGACACCGTCATTCCGCCGCTGTACACGATCACGGTCGATTGGGACGAGCCAGGCGAGGATCCGATGTCGCCGCTCAACTACATCATCAACATTCCGGTCATGGGATTTTAAGAAAATGCCTAACTACTCTTCGAAATCGCACGATAAGCAGACCGGTTTGACCATGGTTGAACTGCTGGTCGCTCTCGCGATCGGTTCGTTCCTGATGATTGGTTCGTTACAGATATATAACCAGAGCCGCCAGGCATTTGTTGTCAACGAATCGATCGCCCGCGTTCAGGAGACTGCACAGTTTGCGATGGATACGATTGAAGCCGACCTGCGCATGGCCAGCAACTGGGGGCGCAACAGCCGGCCATTGACAGTTGAGGGCCGCTCGCTGATGGGTACTGTCAATCCAAACGGGCTGCCGGAACCGGCAGATTGTGGCCAGGGCTGGGCGCTCGACCTTGCGCAGACGCTGGACGGTGAGAACAACGCGTTCACACTGCCCTGTGCCGCCATCGGCGGTGTGCAGCCCAATTCAGACTCGTTCACGGTGCGCCGTGCCACCGTACAACCCGTGCCCAAACCCGATGCTGGAAATCGCCTGCAGATCCAGACGACTCGAATTCAGGGCCAGTTATTTATCGGCGCAAATATTCCACCGAACTTCAGCCCAGCCGATTCAACAACTCACAATCTGCTCATCAGCACCTACTACGTTGCGGCCGACTCGGCACTGATTCCAGGCGTCCCGACGCTGCGTCGCAAGACCTTGGGAGCGAACGTTGGCGGCCCCATCGTCATTGATCAGGAAATCGCACCGGGTGTCGAGAACATTCAGATTCAGTTCGGCATTGACGTCAATGAAGACAATACGGTCGACCGCTATGTCAACCCAGGCGATGATGTCTATGACCCGAACGCGGCCGGATATATTCCCGGTGCCCGTGTGATGACAGCTCGCATATGGCTGGTCGTTCGCGGCCTGACGCCTGAGGTAGGCATCGTCGATACCAATAACTACATGCCCGGTGACGTAGTTCTCGGCGTCCCCGGCGACAGCTACCGCCGCATGCAGGTTTCCAAGACGATCCTGATGCGCAACGCCCGGATTTAAGAGTGAGAACACACATGAAAACAATGACTCTCAACAACAAACAACAGGGTGCGGCGCTGGTCGTTGGCCTGATCCTGCTGGTCATCATTACGGTGCTCGCGATATCGGGCATGAACACGGCTACGACGGAACTGGCCATGGCACGTAACGACCAGAACTACGAGAACGCCTTCCAGGCTGCAGAGACCGGCCTCGAAACGGCGCTCGGCCTGGGGCAGTTCAACACATTGGCCGGTGCGGCGATTACGCTGACGATCAACACGCACGACGAGGTCATCACGCAAGTGCTGTTCGAAGACTCGACGCTGGTTCCGGACAAGGCATTCAGCCTCGGCGCCGGCAGCGGCGTGGCAGCGTACCATTTTTTGGCGACGTCGCTGGCTGAATCGCGTCGGGCGCCCGGCTCCACGACGGATCGCGACTCAACTGCGACCCATACACAGGCTTTTTATATTGTCGGTCCGGAAGCATCGACTCTTTAAGTTCACATTGAGTGACGACCCAGGGAAATGGTGAATCTCATGAAAATTAAGACACTGATGTCAGTAACGCTGCTCTGCCTCGGCCAGTTGGCTTTCGGCCAGGGACAGATTATCTCGCAGGCCTATGAAATCTCGCTGAGCAAATTTCACGCGCCGGCAACGGCAAATGGCGGCGTGACGTTCCAGGAATGCGATGAATGCGACCGGATGACTGTGCGCGTTACTGACGGTACGCGTTACACCATCAATGGCAAGGCAGTTCGTCTGGAAGACTTCAAGAAGGCTGTCTCGCAGGTTCGCGATCGTGACGAAGTCACGCTGACCGTCCTGCATCACCTTGAATCGGACACGATCGAAATGATCGCAGTGTCCCTTTAGTCAATGAATACCACGATTGAGGCCAGGATCATGAAGATCTCTACGCGCAAAACCACATGGATGAGTGTCAGCTGTGCTTTCGCATTGCTTGCGGGAATGCCGGCTATTGCAGACGATACCGAGTTGCTGTTGATCAACCCGGATCCGTCGCAAAACCCGAAACCGAACGTCCTGTTTATTCTCGATTCGTCGGGCTCGATGACGACGACGCAGTCGACAATTCAGCCGTATGACGGCAATCTGGTCTATGCTGGCGCCTGTGACTCCGACCGGATTTACTGGACCGACGTGGATGTCACGCCCGTCTGCGTTGTCACGAACACCTTGTACATCGAAAAGACCAGCTTTCACTGCGATTTCGCAAGCATGCAGATGTTCGGCATCGGCAGTTTCACCAACACGATGGTGCAATACCGTAACGGTGGCAAAGGTGGCGGTGGAGCAGGGCCGACAATATGGCAATACCTGGCGCCGGGCTACAACACTGATCCCGTGGAGTGCCAGGCCGACTCCGGCGTGCACGGCGACGGTCGCGTGAACCACTTGTGGGCGACTGCCACGGCGAATTCGTCGGACGCGTTTACCAACGATCCGGACGAAGAGCTTTCATGGGGTAGCGCACCGCGCAACCTGAGCTACACGTTTTTCGACGGCAACTACCTGAACTGGAAGAACAACCCAGTCACGGTAATCTTATCGCGTTCGGCCATCATGAAAGAGGTGACCAAAAAGGTCCTGAGCTCGGTTAATAATCTCAACGTTGGTCTGATGCGTTTTGATGGCGATGACGGTGGCCCGGTAATTCTCGACATCACCGATCTCGACTCAAATCGCCAGACCGTGCTCGACGCTGTCGACGCGATTGGGGCTGCCAACAACACGCCGCTCTCCGAGGTCTTCTACGAGTCGGCATTGTACTGGCGCGGCATGCCCGCGCATTTCGGCACTGCCGCCATGACAGCCCTGACGGACCCGAATGCGCTCATAACGACCGTTCCTGAAGTCTATGAGCAGCCTGAATGGGATGTGTGCTCTAAGAACTACAACGTACTGCTGACCGATGGTTCTCCCACACAGGACACTGATACACCGGGCCTCATCGGCAACCTGCCAAATATCGCTGGCGTGCTCGGCTACGTCGGCTGTGACGGTGCCGTTCTCTCAGAAGGCGGGCAGTGTCTCGACGACATCGCCCAATACCTGTCACTTGAGGACCTTGATCCGGTTGAGCCCGGTGAGCAGCTCGTGACCACACAAACGATCGGATTCTCAAGTGATTTTGGACTGGCAACAACGCAACTCCTGACGGAAACCGCCCAGAATTCAGGTGGCCAGTACTACACGGCGAACGATGTCGAAACGCTGACAAAGACCTTGTTGTCGATTCTCGCCAACATTAACGATCGCTCGTTGTCATTCTCGGCGCCTGCAGTATCGGTTAATACGTTTAACCGTACACAGAACCTGAACGACATCTACATCACGACCTTTGGTGCAAAGGCCAAGGCTCACTGGCCCGGCAACCTGAAGAAGTACCGAATTGATGGTGGCAACATCGTCGACTCGAATAACGTCGACGCTGTCGACCCGGCGACCGGTTTCTTCCTCGATACAGCACACAGCTTCTGGACGGCCGGAGGTGCGGACGGCAATGACGTACGCCTCGGTGGCGCGGCCCATCAGCTACCGACCCCGATACTTCGTAACCTGTATACGAACAACACGGGCTCGGACCTGACAGCTGCGGCCAATTATGTGGCACCGTCAAACCTCGCTGCCTTTGTGAATTCTGACTTTGGTCTTACCGGCGCCTTCGGCGAACCGACGATGGATGAATTAGTGCGTTGGGCTCGCGGTGAAGACCTCCGGGATGAGGACAACAATATCGTAACGATTGTTCGCACGACGATGGGCGATCCACTGCACTCACAGCCCGCGGCTATTGTTTACGGAGGCACTGCCCAGAACCCGGATGTCGTTGTTTTCACCGCGACGAATGACGGCTATCTACATGCCATCGCCGGCGATACCGGCCAGGAACTCTGGTCATTTATCCCGAAACAGCTGCTGTCGAACCTGACACGCCTGTATTTCGACCCGAACTCGAAATACAAGCAATACGGTCTCGACGGCAATGTTGTTCCTGTCGTCAAGGACGTAGATCAGGACGGTGTTGTCGAACCTGCCGATGGCGACTTTGTGATCCTGATCTTCGGCATGCGTCGCGGTGGTACGACTTACTTCGCGCTCGACGTGACGAACAAGAATTCGCCGTCGCTACTCTGGACGAACACCTTCGCCGAATCCGGCGAAAGCTGGTCGAGTCCCGTCGTTGCTCGCATGGACATCGGCTCTGTTTCTCAGAATGCCGACAAAGCGGTCGTCGTGATCGGCGGTGGCTATGACACAGTCCATGACACGACAGGTCACCCGTCAGTCCCGGATGTCCAGGGTGCGGGCATCAATATTCTCGACCTTGCTACCGGCACACGCCTGTGGCGCGCCGGTGCCGATGTTGGCGCTGACCTGCAGCTGGCTGTTTCTGGCCGCGGGATGGACCGCGCCATTCCCAATGAGGTTCGTGTCATCGACCTCAGCGGTGATGGCTACGCAGACCGTATGTACGCGACTGACCTCGGTGGCCAGGTATGGCGCTTCGATGTCTTTAATGGCCAGAACCCGTCTACTCTTGTCACCGGTGGTGTTATCACACAACTCGGTGCAGAGGGTCTTAACGGTACGCCTGGCGCTGCAGAAACACGCCGCTTCTATAACTCGCCGGATGTATCTTTGATCACCGACAACCAGCAACAGCGTCGTTACATCGCTGTCAGCGTTGGGTCAGGCTACCGCGCACATCCATTTGACCTGACGGCTGCTGATCGCTTCTTCTCGCTGCGCGACGGCGATGTCTTCAACCAACTGTCACAGAACGACTATGACACGTACCCGATTATCACCGACGGGGATCTCATAGAGGTCAGTGGTCAAACGAAAGCGGTTATAACGTCAGCCGATAGCGGCTGGAAGTTCACGCTGCCAAACAACGAGAAAATCCTCGCGGATTCGCTGACGTTCAACGATCAGATTTTCTTCGTAGCGTTTACGCCGGACTCAAATGCCGCAGCGACATGCGCGGCCGGTAAGGGAACGAACTTCCTGTACCGCATGAATGCGATTAACGGTGATCCGATCGTGCCGAACATCGATACGCTGGATCCGAACCTCGCCGATGATGAGCGCAAGACGACCCTGC
>WTCH01000256.1 GCA_013138675.1 Woeseiaceae bacterium
GGTTCACGAAAATGCCCCGCCAGAGCGGTGGGGCACGACTCTTAACGCGGCGTGTCTACTCGGTGGGCAGGAGTCTGTACAGCTTGTTTTCGTCGCATTCTATGACACCCTCAAACCCGCCTTCGACGGCCTTGCCTTCGTCCGTTTCGAGCGCTGCTTTTGCGGCAGCCCAGGTGGCAAGATCAGGGTAGGTGTCGACGTACCGAAATTCGTCAGACTTGCCGACCAGCACGGTGGCGGCAACGCTGGTGATGTCTTCGCTGACATTGGCATGCATGAAGGCCAGCCATTTCGAGTTGATCGCCTGCGCATTGGCCATCGTCATGCCTTTCTCAAGTTCGCATTCGAAGACCTCGGACACCTTGTCTGCCCACGCTCCCGCTGAAAAGAGCGCTAAAGACGCGAATGCGCTCAGAAATAAATTCTTCATGATTTTCCTCATTTTGTTGGATTGTAGTCTTTGACGTGCCTGTTCAGTATAGACCGGAACGGTCCGACGGCGATTGGCGTCGTGTACTATGAATTCCATGGCATTGCGGACTCCCTACCTCTCCAAATCCCGCCTCATCTCGGCCTGGCAGTGCCCGAAAAAGCTGCACCTGGAGAAGCATCACTCAGATCTCGCGGTTATCACGCCGCAAATGGAATCGGCGTTCGCTGGCGGTCACCAGGTCGGGGATGTTGCGAAGGAACTCTACGGCACGGCCGACTCGGTGGAAGTTGCTTTCAATTTCAAGACGATGGTGGCCGAGACACAGCAGCTCATTGAAGGCGGCGCCGATTTCCCGATCTTCGAGGCAACGTTTCGTTACGAGAACGTTCTGGTTCGGGTCGATGTGATGATTCCCGATGGGGACGGTTGGCGAGTGATCGAGGTGAAGGCCTCCACCTCGGTCAAGGACTACCACGTCCTCGATTGTGCGATTCAGGACTGGGTGCTGCGGAATTCGGGCATCAACGTGACGTCCATATCGCTCGCCCACATCAACAACCAGTTCGTGTATGCCGGCGACGGGAACTACGACGGACTTCTGCTGGAAAACGACCTCACCGAGGAAGTTCGTACCCTCGAACCGAGCGTTGTCGACCTGGTCGCAAAGGCGCGCGATGCCGTTACTGGCCCGATGCCAGACATTCAGGTCGGTACCCACTGCAACAAACCGTACGACTGCCAGTTTCAGTCACATTGCTGGCCGTCGGATACCAAGTACCCGGTCACGGGATTGGGTGGTAGCAAGGCGAAGCTCGGTGAGTACGTGGCACTCGGTTGCCGCGACATACTCGATGTTGATGAGAACAGCATTACGGCCGCCACCCAGCAACGAATCTACCGGGTGACGTGCAAGGGCGAGCCCGAAATTCTCGATGGCGCACGGGAGGCACTCGAGGCCTTGCCGTATCCGCGCTACTACCTGGATTTCGAGACGATCGGGCCTGGTGTGCCCATCTGGTCAGGGACCCGACCGTACGCGGCCATCCCGGTGCAGTGGTCCTGTCATAGTGAACAAGAGGGAGGAGCGCTGCACCATGAGGAGTTCCTGGACCTTTCTGGCGATCCGCCCATGCGAGCGCTGGCCGAGAAGATGATCGCCTGCCTGGGCGACTCAGGGCCTGTGCTGATGTACACGAGCTATGAGAAGGGCGTGATAGAGGGGCTGATCGATAGGTTCCCGGATCTGACAGAGCCTCTACAAGGAATAGTCAACAGACTCTGGGACTTACACCCGGTAGTTAAAGAAAACTACTACCACCCGGACATGCTCGGATCGTGGTCCATCAAGGCGGTTTTGCCGACGATCAACCCGGAAATGGACTATTCGAAGCTCGAAGGCATTGCTGAGGGTATGGGGGCGTCCGACGGCTTTATCGAAGCCATCAACCCCGATACCGACATGGTCCGCAAGCTGGAGCTCGAAGAGCAGCTACTGCGTTACTGCAAGTTTGATACCGAAGCGATGGTGGAGATCGTGAGGTTTTTGAGGAATTCATGAGCGCGAAAAAGACCCCATCAAAACCGCTGTCCGGGCTGCACCTGTTGCTGACCTATGAGTGCAACTACGATTGCGACCATTGCTTTGTGTGGGGCGGGCCGACGCAAACGGGCACGATGACGATCGACACCGTCGAGCACATCCTTGCCCAGGCTAAGGAGCTGGGCAGCATCGAATGGATCTACTTTGAGGGCGGTGAAGCGTTTCTGTATTTCGAGATAATGATCGCCGGTATTCGTCTGGCGAAAGAGTCCGGGTTTAAAGTCGGTATCGTCAGCAATTCGTACTGGGCGACGACAGATGCCGCTGCACTGGAGTGGCTAAAGCCGCTTGCGGGATTGGTCGACGATCTTTCCATCAGCAGTGATGACTATCACGGCAGCCATGAAGGTGTGAACTACCCAGAGATCGCGCGTCGGGCTGCGCAGCAACTCGACATCCCGGTTGACTTCATTAGTGTCGCCGAACCCGAGGCCCTTAATGCAAAGGGCGCGACCGGTCAAATTCCAGCCGGCGAATCGGCCGTCGTGTTTCGGGGCCGTGCAGCAGACCTGCTCGCATCACGTGTCGAAACCAGACCATGGGAGCAATTCGATACATGCCCATGGGAGGACTTGCGGGAACCGGAACGCGTCCACGTGGATCCTTTTGGCAACCTGCACATCTGCCAGGGCATTTCGATCGGCAATATGCTCAAGCGCCCGCTCACCGAAATCATCTGCGACTACGATGCCGACGCGCATCCAATCGTCGGGCCGTTACTTGCCGGCGGGCCGGCAGAGATCGTTCGTCGTTATGGCCTTTCTCATGAGGATGGCTACGCCGATCACTGCCACCTCTGCTACAAGGCGCGCTGTGCACTACGGGAGCGCTTTCCGGACGAACTGACGCCGGATCAGATGTACGGTTGAAGCATGAATAGCATGGCACAGGGCAAAAGTGAGTACTTGCGAGCCCTGCCGCTTTGGGCGGCGGTGGTCCCTCTCGTCACTATTAATGTTTGCTACGTGCTCGGGGTCTCTCTGGATCATTTGCCGTCATGCATCCCGTATCTCTCCGGCTGCACCAGCGTCAGTTCCACCGGGCGTATCGCTCCTGAAAGCCTGGTATCCAAAGCGGGGTTGCTGTCGTCGGCCGTTGTTTTGGCGTTTCTGTGGCTTCGATGTGCCACGTTTCTGCAACTTGGCGGCCAGACCCCGTCGCGGCTCACCGCGTTGCGAGTATTGGGTTTTCTGGCCGCGTTGTTCCTTGCACTCTACTCGGTGACATTGGGTCTGAGGGAGGAGGAGTATCGAATCCTGCGCCGCATCGGCATCGACGGCTTTGCGTTAAGCAGTTTGCTTGCCCAGGTCCTGTTTATCGTCCTGTACCGACCGATGCGGATCGATGCGACGCAAAATCTCACACGATGGCTTATCGCTCTTTGCATTGCGTTGCCGTTGCTCGGTATCGCGGCGGAAGTGGCGAAGTGGCTGGGCGTGCCAAGGCGTGCGGCCAATAACACCGTTGCGTGGAATGCGTTTGTTGTGACCAGCGCCTACTATGCCGTCTTAGGCCGTATCTGGTGGCATCACGGATTTGCCAGGGAGTTCCGCATCACGTCGTCGGGTCGCGCCACGTCGCCGCGTGAGTAGTCGCATACGCCCGACGGAAACACCCGTTGCAGTTCGTCACGATGCGCCGTGACGTCCACAGGTGCGTACAGGCCGCCAGAAATGGACGCATCGATTGATTGCAGATAGCACTTGAAGATGTCGCCGGCGAAGTCGTCGCCGGCCACAAGCCGCGGATTGCTGTAGATGGGATAGTGTTGCATGCACGCGCCGTCATCCTTGCCGTTCCAGGCGCCATTCCACACGGTACTGCCGCTCGCAAGGAGTTTGCCCGTATCGTCGTAGCATCGATCGGTCGCATCGCTCGGCCGTGCGTCGGCAATAGTGAGGTTCTGGTCGGCACGCATGTTCTCGAGCCAGCGCTCGAGCAAATGAAGCGCATCGTCCAGCGGCGAATACGGCAGTTGAGCAAACCAGATGAGTTGCGTGTCTGCATGGCCCTGGCCACGCAGCATCCGCAAGCGCGTGGAAAACGACTCCAGGCTGTGGTGCATGTCCAGCTCAGGTTCAAGATAGTGCCGATAATCGATGACCGGCATGGACAACTCACCCAGGAATACATTGCCGGATCGATAGGCCGCCGCCATGGCGTCGATATCGCCTTCACTGCGCGGCGCCGGAAGGTCCGTTGACGCAGTGGCCGTCATGTTGTGATGGCTCCAGACCGAGATGTCTGCAAGGTCAGACTTGGCACCCCCGGAATTCCAGTAGCGTTCCCGCGTCATATCGACAGCCGGCCTCCAGCCGCCGATCTTGTCATTCAGATCCAGGAATTCCGCGATCGTAATTTGTCGTCGCTTGAGCGCTGCCAGTCCGTACTGTACCCCGACGTTGTCAAAGGTCCGCCGGGCCAGGCCATTTTCGTCAGTGCCATAAACGCGCTTTTGATTGTCCCAGTAGGTGAACGGCACCTGTTCCTCAACGCTGGGCGCGAACAGTGACGCGAAGTAGGTGTAGCGTGGATTTGCGACATGCGGTGTCAGGTTACGCCAGCTCCGCGTGCATTCCGTTTGACCATTCGACCAGCTGGGCCATTGCCCCAGCGAAAGCGCCTGCAGTGCACGAACTTTCTCGAACGGGTTGGGAAGATCATCGCGGGCATTAAACCCCTCGATCCAGGATCGCTGCGACCATTTTTGCCACTTTTCGTTGTCGGCATCGACGACATCGAAGTAGTACTCCAGCAATTCGCAGTCCATAACCCGGGTTATCTGCGTCACCGTGTCCGGGTATGAGTACATGGCGATACCGCCATCCAATAACCCGGGCCGGTTTTGGCCGATCAGGTACTGTTGAATGGCGCCACCGGACCCGCCCAGGCCGATCGTGTAAATCGGCTCGCCGTAGCGGGCCGTGAAGTGGCGTTTCACGCGCGCCATCGTGTCTTCAGCCAGTTCGATGTCGTAACTCGTGGACGTCTGATTCGCCGTCGAATGCACAACGGCGTAGCCCTGCTGCAGTTCGACACTGCGGCGTCTGGGAATATAGTTTGGGTTAATGCGGCCCTGTCGCCGGCCAATGCCGACGCCGCCGCGTAGCTGGTAGAGCAGTTTTCGATTCCAGTAGCTGAGGTCTGGAGTCTCGGGCGTGTCGTTGGGTCCTCGCAGGAGCACGATGATGTAGATGTGGCGATTGATTGTGCCAACCTCCAGTCGGACCACAAACGGTACCGTCTGGCCATCGATCGTTATCGCCTCCACATCGTCTGCCTGTTCCTCAAACGGCAGAAACTTTCCGGACTCGCGACTTCGGTAGTAATACAACACGCGCGTGTTGATGCTGCAGTCTTTGCTATAACCAACTAGCTCTCCGTTCTTGTTGCCTTCCGCATCGAGGTCATAAACGGCGGTGCCAATCTTGTCCTGGTTATCGACCAGCGGTTGCCCGAGCTTGGAACGCTCACTGCGACACGCGAACGGATAGTCGAGGCTGTCGGCATAGGTCGGCGTCACAGGTCCTGGCTGACCGATTGGGATGGGGTACGTGTAAGGGTCAGAAGGTCGGTCTTTTCTTGATGGGTGCAAACCGTCATAGGGGCTTGCGGCGGCGAGGGGATCATAGCCCGGCGGCAGCCCCACAACCTGCGGCTGGCCGGCATAGCGGTCGGAGGTTATGCCACTGAGGAACTGGAAGCCGATTACGACCGCCACCAGCAGCAGCGCAAGAATCGACACTCCGATGAGTCTTTTGCGTCGCGCGGTCATCATGAAACCATAAATCTACTGAACGGTTATTAGTACCCGTAGATGCTGCATTATATCCCCATCGCTGCACCCATCGTAGTCAAAGGACAATCGTGGCGAGCAGGATCAGGATAATCATCATGCCGAGCGTCAGCGTAAGCACGGCGGCGATACCACGCTGATCCGGGCCGAGCGGCTTGAACAAAGTCGCGATACGTCCGGCCAGTGCCATCGGGAAGCCGGCGATCCAGAGATCGCGTACCGATTGTGGTCCGCCACGTTCCATGACCTCGCGCACCATACCCATGGCGCGAACAACGGGGCCGAGTAACTTGTTGCTTTGTGTTTTTCGCAGGGCCCGGCCACTGGCAGCGTCGTCGAGCGCGTCGCGCAATACGCCGTAGTCGGCCGCCCACAGCGAACGGAACAGTATTTGGCCATCACTGTTCGCCAGGTAGGCGGCGTTGGGTTTCGGGTCGAGCGCGCGGTGTAAATCGCCATCGACGTTGTCCGCTGCCACAGTCCAGGCGATGCCGTAAAATTCCTGCAGGGCACGAGCGGACTCAATCTTGTCCTCAATCGTTTCGGCCTGGCCAAAATATTCACCGGGGTGAGCTTCGCGAACGTACAGCATGACGAAGTCGACGCGATCGCCGAACTCTTCATACAGTTCGTGCACGGACGGCGCTGAACTCGCTGTCATCGGGCAGGTCATGGAGCCGAACACAAACAGCACGGGCTTGTCGTCGAACACGTCGCTGTTGGTGAGTCGCTCGCCTTTGGTTGTAAGCAATTCAAAGGCCGGAACCGGCTCACCGGGAGCGGCCGCACTGCTCGGAAATCGCAGGTCACGAAACAGCAGTTTGGTCGTGAAGCTCTTGTAGCGATAATCAGTCATGTTGATCTCCCGTCGTTCTGCTTTGCTCGAATTCGGCCTCGGTGAAACGTTGCGTAATGTGTTGCGGGCAGTTCCAGTCGAACGCGGCCACGTCGATGTAGACGATGCGCTCTACCAGCGCCCGGTAGTCAGGCAGCTCAACGGCGGCGAGATCCTCCGCAGGCACATCCTGTGCGTTTTCGACACGCATGTGCCCCAGAATCTTGAGTCGACGTCGATTCGGATAATCCATCAATATTAATGACACACGGTCATTTCTCGACACGTTGCCTACACTGACCAGCTGCGTGTTGCCACGAAAGTCGGCGTACGCCAGGCACTTGGGGCCGATGACCCGTAGAAAACCAGCAGGTCCGCCGCGATGTTGTACATAGGGCCAGCCGTCTTCATTCACGGATGCCAGGTAAAAGGTATCGCGCAAGGCGATAAAACCGGCTTCCCGATCGGTGAGTTTGTCGTTGGGACCGGCGTTCTCGCTAAAGCGCTCGAGGCGTGCCCGCGAGCCATACTCTTCCTGCGCAGCTTTGACGCTGTTGGTGAACATGATTTCGGCGAATTGGTGTGACATCATTCTGTCCTCGAAAAAGCGGTAATTCTGACGAAGGGTACGCGACTGAGCCTCGACCTGGCCATGGGCGGGACTGGAACGGCCGCGGTTGCGCCCGAACAGGTGATCGCGGATACCTCGGCGGTTATGATGCTGAGAGGCCGCTTTTGACCCAAAGCGGACCTTCGCGCCATACCGAAAACAGGCTTCGAAAATAACAGGAAGAGCACTATGAGAGCTACAATAATTGTCCTTGCTTTGCTCCAATTTTGTGCCTGCACCCGATCGCACGAGTCTTCAGAACCCACTATACCGGCACCAGACTTCGTCATTGCTCGCGGTCAGGAGCATTACGCTTTTAGCCGCACGATTCCGCCTGTGATTCGAGTTCGCGATGGTGCAGTCATCGAGGTGCATACGCAGGAAGCATCAGATGGTCTCGTAAAACCCGGGATGACCGTGGAGGCGTATCGTCAAGTGGTTTTTCCGGAGAACTTTGGTCATCCCTTGGCTGGTCCTGTTTATGTGGAAGGCGCAGAGCCCGGTGACATTCTGGCGGTGACGCTCCACCAGATCGAACTGGAAGACTGGGGCTGGACCGATACTGACCCTCATTGGGCGTATCTGGGTGACGAGCTTGATGAGTTACATCTGAAAACCTACATCTTCGGCGAAGATGCTGTGGATACAAGATTCTCTGACGATATCGTGATTCCGTTACGGCCCTTCGCTGGCGTGATGGGCGTAGCGCCTGACACTGACGAGATGCTATCGACTATTCCCCCCAGGGCAAACGGTGGAAATATGGACGATCCGGATATCGTGGAGGGCACAACCGTCTATTTCCCAATCTTCGTTGAAGGTGCCTTGTTCTCCA
>WTCH01000012.1 GCA_013138675.1 Woeseiaceae bacterium
TTCTTTGCGTCTTGTGTCACCACGAACTACTCATGCAACCTACTCGATCCTGGTGGGCAATCGTATAGGAGTTTCAAAATGAGCAAAATAGCTGCGCTGGCATTGGCGCTGTTTGCTAACGATCCGCTGAAGGCTATGTGGCCCTGCAGTTTGGCGGTGGCGAACTTGTGAAATTCCGTAACCTGCGAATTTCGTCAGTCGACTAGTCCTGGCGTTCACTCATGGCCACATAGCGGCCGTCATAGAACAGCAACGGTTCTTGCTCACCGGAGCGATAGTTCTCGACTTCTCCGACGATAATGTAGTGGTCGCCACAGTTGTGTACCTGGTGTGTTCGGCATTCGAAGCAGGCCACGGAATCCCGTATCAGGGGTACGTTCCTTGCAGAGGTTTCATACTCAATGCCATTGAACACGGTGTGGTCCGACTGCGCGAAATGCGATGACAGTTCGTGCTGTCCTGCCGCGAGTACGTTGATCGCGAAATGTTCCGCGTCGAGGTAGGCCTGCAAGGAGTGCGAAACCTTGGCGATATTCCAGAGCACGAGGGGCGGTTCGAGCGATACCGAGCTGAAGCTGTTCGCCGTAATGCCACAGGGCCCGTCGCTCCCGCGGCAGGTGACCACCGTAACCCCTGTCGCAAAGCGCCCCAGGCACTCGCGCAAGTCATGGTTTTTTCTACTTGACATGGATTAGAAAACAATTCATATATGAATGATTAAGATATTAAGTAATATGTGTGACTATGGCAATCGATCAATTCACGCGCTCACTGCCGATGATGTTATACCGCACACTCGATGCGGTTATGCCAAGATTTCGCAAGATCTTCAATGACTTCGGCCTGACTGAGCAGCAGTGGCGCGTGCTGCGTGTGCTCTGGGAGACGGATGACGTGACAATCAAGGACCTCGCTGATTTCACTCTGATCGCGGCACCCAGCCTCGTCGGCATAGTCGACAGGCTGGAGCGCGACGGTCTCGTTACGCGGCAACGCTCCACGACGGATCGGCGCAAGGTCAATGTTCTTGTCACGACGGCAGGCTCGGAGCTCGAAGACCGGATAATGCCAAGAGTTGCTTCGGCGTACGTCGAACTCAAGCAGTCCGTTGACGCCGATACCTGGTCGCAGGTGCTAGTCGGATTACAACGAATCGCGGTCCAGCGTGGTGTAGAACGCAGCGAGTAACTCGTACAGGGCGTGCAGGCGGTCACGGCCAAATTCTTCCTCTATTTCCGCGTAGCGCTGTTCCGAGTCCGGTCCAACGCTGTCGAAAACCCGTCGGCCCCTGGCGCTGAGTTTGAGTACCGAGCGACGCTGGTCATTACTATCGGACGTTCGGGTGACCAGGCGCTCCTTTACAAGATACTGCAAAATTCGCGTGAGACTTGGCGCCAGCAGGAAGCTGCGACGTGCGAGTTCGCTGGCATCAACTTCACCGCTGTCTGCCAGGGTCCGAATGACCCGCCACTGTTGCTCTGTTAAACCGTGTTCACGCAACACCGGCCGGAACCGAATCATGGCCGCCTCTCGTGCGCGGAGCAGTTCCATCGGCAGGGAATGCCGGAAGTCGCGTAAAGACTCGGTCACGGACTTTCAGTGACAATTCGGTTGGATAGCTTGCCGATGCCGGGGACTTCGACCTCAACAACATCGCCATCCCGCAAATACTTTGGTGGATCAAAACGCGCGCCAGCGCCATTCGGCGTTCCCGTCGCTATGATGTCGCCAGGTTTAAGGTGATAAAACGTCGACAGGTAGCTGATCAGGTAGCGGAACGGGAAGATGATATTTGCGGTGGTATCGTTCTGCCGCTCCTCGCCATTGACCGTCGTGATGATCTGAAGTTCGCCCATCGGATCCAGTTCATCGGGCGTCACCATCCAGGGTCCGAGCGAACCGGACTTCGCAAAGTTTTTACCTTGCGTTACGTTGAATTTGGCGTGACGCAGGAAGTCCCGTAGCGAGCCTTCATTCATCACCGTCAGGCCGGCAACGTACTCGTGTGCATCGGCTTCCGAAATGCGCCTGCCTTCTTTGCCGATAACAATGACGATCTCACCCTCGTAGTCGAGTTGATCCGATTCAGGCGGATCCAGAATGTCCTGTTCATGGCCAACCAGCGATTCACGCGAGCGCATAAACACGCTTGGGTACTTCGGCGCTTCGGTACCATCTTTGTACTCGGCGTTGCGGTTCGCGTAGTTAACTCCGATGCAAATGATCTTCTCCGGGTTTGGGATCGTCGGCAGGAGTTCAACGTCCGCGAGTGCGTGGTCGGCATCAAGGTCATTTGCTTCGGCAATCAGTTCGCCCAGCCTGTCCGCACGAATCGCATCCCTGAGATCACGCAATCCACCGTGTTTCGCACCGAGATCAATAACGCCTCTATCGGTGGCTGCGCCAAACGTTTCGACACCGCCTATTTCAAAACTCAAAAATTTCATTGTGTAAACCTCAATAACCGGCCGGCGACGACCCGCTATCACCGCCGGATTTGAAATGAGAAGCCAAAGTGCGCGCAGAGTTTCCTAACAACAACGTATCTACTCCAATCCCCACGAAATTTGCACCGCAGCCGACGTAATGTGCAACCTGCGACTCGTCCAGGCATAGCAGACCCGCATTCTTTCCGGCGGCCCGAACTGTACGCAGGCCGGCACTGATTGCCTCCACTACCTCGGGGTGGGAAACGTCGCCGGCATGCCCCATAGACGCGGACAGATCCGACGGACCGAAAAACACACCATCAACCCCGGGCGTATTCGCGATCGCTTCAAGATTTTCGATTGCGGCCAGGGTTTCGGCCTGGACGATGACGCAGATCTCATCGTTCGCGTGTTGCGAGTAACCCGGCACCGTATTCCATCGGGCAGCTCTGGCCATTGAAGTGCCCATGCCGCGGCGTCCGTCGGGCGGGTACTTGACAGCACTAACGACGGCAGCAGCCTGTTCCACTGTGTCGATCATCGGCACGACAAAACTTTGCGCTCCGATGTCGCACAGTTTTTTGAGTAGCGCCGGGTTGTCATCGACTGGCCTGACAATGGGCGCGACGTCGTACGGTGCCAGGGCCTGCAGGTGTGACATGACGTCGCGAAGCTCGAATGGGCCATGTTCGTGATCGACAAGCAGCCAATCGAAGCCGGCGCCTGCCATGATCTCCGCGACTGTCTGGTCGGGGATGCTCAGCCAGACACCAAACTGCGTATTGCCAGTCTCAAGCCCGGCTTTGAACCGGTTGCGCGGAAAATCGTTCATTCGAAGCCCACCTCAATAGTGCCCAGCGGTCCGTAGTCGGCGAGGATCGTGTCGCCCGGTTTCACCACTACAGGTCTTGTGAATGATCCAGCCAGGATGAAGTGTCCAGACTCCAGGCCAATGCCATGCGGCGCGAATCGCTTACAGACCCACCGAATGCCATGACCCGGGTGACCCATTACGCCACCCGCAAGTCCGGTTTCTTCAACTTCACCATTGAGGAAAAGCATTGCACCGGCCCAGGGCAGATCAATCTCAGTGGGATCGATCTTGTTGTTGCCAACGATGTATCCCGCGTTCGCTGCGTTGTCGGCAATCGTATCGAATACATTTCGCGTGTACCCGGTCTCTGGGTCGACGCGGTAGCTACGTGCTGCGATCAGTTCGAGTGCCGGCACGACGTAATCCGTTGCAGCGATAACCTGATCAAGTGAAACGTCTTCGCCAAAGAGCGGTTCTTTAAGAACGAACGCGAACTCGGCCTCGATACGTGGGTCGGTGAAATCGGCTGCACGGATCGTAGCGCCATCCGCGAATGCCATGTCGTCCAGCAATACGCCGAAGTCGGGCGTGTCTATTTTCATTGCCATCTGCATGGCGCGTGATGTCAGGCCAATCTTGTAACCGGTTACCTTGCGGCCATCAGCAATCTTGCGATCGACCCAGGCTTTCTGAACGGCGTACGCATCGTCCATATCCATGTCTGGATGTGAGAGCGTCAACGGCGCGATTTGTGCGCGGCTTTTCTCGGCTTCGTACAGTTGATTGGCCGCGTCGGTAATGTTTTCGGTCGATAGCATCGAGAGTAATGTTGAGTTGCGGCTATTAAGAAACCACAGTATACTTAACATGTTAAATGAATTCAATCACTGCCTGGGCAGGACGCGATGCCACACCAAATTATTGAATATTCAGCGAACCTGGAAGCTGATCTCGACATCGACAAGCTCGTCGAGACGATGCATGAGACGGCCGTCGGCATTGATGCGTTGCCCATTGGCGGTATTCGAACGCGCGCCGCGCGGCGCGATGTTTACCGGATTTCCGACAGCCACCCGCACAATACTTTCATCAATGTAACGCTGCGAGTTGCGCCGAGGCCGGCCGAGGTAAAGAAGGAGGCTGGCGAGCGCTTGTTTGACGCGCTGAAACGATTTGTGCAGCCGGCATTCGACAAACGGCCCATGGCTTTGTCGCTCGAAATTCAGGAGATCGACGCGGAATTCCGCTGGAAGCACAGCAACATCCGTGACTACCTCGCACAAAGGAACGAATAGATGTCCGACCTTGATAACAACCTGCAGAAAATCGAGAAGCTGCTAGCACCCCACAGGGCGGAAACACTGCCACATTTCATCAACGGCAAGCGCGACCCGGGCCGCTCGGGCGAGACTTTCGAAGGCTACACGCCTGTCGATAACAGTGTGATCGGCAACGTTGCCTCCGGCAACGCGGACGATATCGACGCGGCCTGCAGGGCAGCCGACGCGGCGTTCGAAGAATGGCGCGAGTTGCCGGGTGCAGAACGCAAGAAGCTGTTGCACAAAGTCGCCGACGCGATCGTCAAGAATGCTGAAAGCATTGCGTTAGTCGAGAGTTACGATTCAGGCCAACCCCTCAAGTTCATGAGCAAGGCGGCAATTCGCGGTGCAGCGAATTTTCGGTTCTTCGGTGACATGGCGCCCGGTGCACGTGACGGCCAGTCTTTGCCTGCCGACGAGCATATCAACTACTCGATTCGTCAGCCGATCGGACCGGTCGGAGTCATCACGCCGTGGAACACGCCGTTCATGTTGTCAACCTGGAAGATCGCGCCGGCACTGGCCGCAGGTTGCACGGTTGTACACAAGCCTGCCGAGTGGTCGCCGTACTCGGCAATGATGCTCGCCGAAATCGCGCACGATGCCGGCCTCCCGGACGGCGTGCTTAATTGCGTGCAAGGTCTGGGCGAGACGGCTGGCAAAACGCTGACCGAACACCCGGCAATCAAGGCTGTCGCTTTCGTTGGTGAGTCGACCACGGGCAGCCATATCATGCGCCAGGGCGCCGATACGCTGAAACGCGTGCACTTCGAACTCGGAGGGAAGAATCCGGTCATCGTGTTCGATGATGCAGATCTCGATCGTGCGCTTGATGCCGTCGTGTTCATGATCTACAGCCTCAATGGCGAGCGGTGTACGTCGTCAAGTCGATTACTTGTGCAGGAGTCGATCCAGGACGAGTTCAACGCGAAACTTGTCGAGCGTATAGGAATGCTCAAAGTAGGGCACCCGCTGGACCCGAACACTGAGATCGGCCCTTTGATCCACCAGCGTCATTTTGAAAAGGTTTGCAGCTACTTTGAAGCCGCTATCGCGGACGGCGCAAAAATCGCCGCGGGCGGCAGCGCCGTAGAAGGCAGCGGCAATTTTGTGAACCCGACTTTGTTCACGGGCGCCAGCAATGACATGCGTATCGCACAGCAGGAGATTTTCGGTCCTGTACTGACAGCGATTCCGTTCAAGGATGAAGACGACGCCTTGCGTATTGCAAACGAATCGGAATATGGGCTGGCCGGCTATGTGTGGACCAACGACATAGGGCGTGGGCATCGCCTGGCAAAAAACCTGGACGCAGGCATGATCTGGATTAACTCTGAAAACAATCGTCATTTGCCGTCGCCGTTCGGCGGCATGAAGGCAAGTGGAATTGGCCGGGATGGTGGCGACTACAGTTTCGAATTCTATATGGAAACCAAGAACGTCTGTGTGGCGCTCGGTTCACACCGCGTACCAAAATTGGGCAAGAAATGAGCCTCTACTACCTGCAAAAATTCTTGTACGAACTCAATCGGGATGAGGACGTACAGCAGAAGTGCAAGGACGACTTCGACACTCTTCTCGGAAACTACGAACTCGATGATGAGGAAACGACGGCGTTAAAGGACGGTGACATCGGGCTCTTATATGTGCTCGGCGTGAACGGACAGATTCTGATGCACTATGCCGCGTTTCTGGGTGTCGAATGGTTCGACTACCTGGAGCTCATGCGACAGGGCATCGCCAAACATGGCCCGGTCCGCGCCGGCGTCTACGCGATGACGGGTGGTGGGGACGCTTTCACCGAGGAGGATAGCCACCAATGAGTCTCGTCTACGCAGGAGTGCTCAGCCATGCGCCCGGCATCACGGGGCGTGCGCATCTCGTGAAGAACATTGATGAGCGCGAGAAGTTTTACGCGAAACTCGATCAACAACGGCAGGAAATAGAAGCCAGTGGTGCCGAAGCGCTTGTCGTCATCGCGGCGGAGCATTTCGGCAACTTCTTCATGAACAACATGCCGGCCTTTTGTGTCGGCATAGGCGAAAAGTACTCCGGGCCAATAGAGGATCCGGAATGGCTGAAAATTCCAAAGATCGAAATCACGGGAGCACCCGATCTCGGTCGCCGGCTCGTCATTGAGATCATGCAGAGTGTCGATACGGCCTATGCGGAAGAGTGGAAGTTCGATCACGGCATCATGGTGCCGCTGCATTTCCTGACCCCGAATTATGATTTGCCGATCATCCCCGTCAACATCAACTGCCAGGGACCACCGCTGACGCCGTTGCACCGGGCATGGGCGTTTGGTGAAGCTATTCGTCGTGCCTGCGATTCAGTTCCGGAGAAGATCGCGGTGGTTGGTACGGGAGGTATTTCGCACTGGCCGGCAACGCCGGACTCCGGAAAAATCAATGAGGAGTGGGATCGCGAGTTCCTCGATCGCTTGCTGCGGCAAGACAAAAAGGCACTGCTCTCGTACACGAATGAGGAAACCTACCGCGATGGCGGCCAGGGTGGCTTCGAAATTCGTACGTATATCGCGGCGGCTGCGGCTGCCGGGGGCAAGGGCGATTTGCAGTATTACTCGGCCGAGTTGCCAATTTTCGCCGTCGGTTGCACCGTCGCGCGTTTCGAGCTCGCCTGATGCCGGTCGTCGAGCCACTCGAAGAGGAGCAGATGGAAGACGAGTTGCGGGAGTATGTGCAGTTTTTCAAGGGGCCACTCGGCGTCGTTCCGAACAGCGTGCGGACCATGTCGCGGCGTCCCCATATCGCGCGAGCGTTCACCGACCTGAATATCGCGGTAATGCGGTGCGACGGCTCGGTGACTCCCGAATTCAAACGGCTAATAGGCTACGTCACGAGCATGGTGTCAGGCTGCCGCTACTGCCAGGCACACACCATACTTGGGTCCGAGCGCTTCGGCGCTTCGGAGGCGCGCCTCAATGACATCTTCAATTACGAAGCAAGTACACACTTCAGTGATGCGGAGAAAGCCGCTCTCTCATTCGCTTTCGCGGCGGCTGAGGTGCCGAACGGTGTCACCGACGAGAAAGCGACGAAGCTGCGAGAATACTGGTCCGATGATGACATCGTCGAAATCATGGCAGTCATCGCATTGTTCGGCTACCTGAATCGTTGGAATGACTCGATGGGATCGGCGCTCGAAGATCTGCCGATCGAGGCAGGAGAGAAGTACCTGAAACAAAACGGTTGGGAAGTCGGCAAACACAAGTAGAATCCGTTATCCATGACCCGTCTACTCGCAAGCAGTATTGCCGTACTCCTGTTACTGGCGATGCAAGCGTCACAATACGCGCAGGCGCATGGCGGGGTGGTCGAAGAGGAAGACCTTTGCGTCATAAAGGTCAACTACCTGCGTGGTCACTTCAAGATCTACCAGCCGCTGATAGACGGGCACAAGGAATATTGTGAGGACCTGCCGAATGCGACAGAGACCGTATTCGTCATGGAATACCTGCATGACAGTCTCGGTGAGGCGGCTGTCGATTTTCGAATAATTCGCGATGTGACGGGCAAAGGGCGCTTTGCGCGCTGGGAAGATGTGGTCGAGATCGACGACCTCGACGCAGCGACGATCCTGTACCGCGAGCCGACAGTGGACCCCGACGTGCTCACTGTCATTCACGACTTCAAGGAAGAGGGCCGTTTCATCGGCATCGTTACGGCCAATGTCGATGGTGACCAGAAGATCTATCGGGCGGTATTTCCCTTCGAGGTTGGTTACACAGGGCTCGGCTACTGGCCGTTCTTTATCGCTCTGTTGCTCGCGATTCAACTCCAGTATTTCTTTATGAACGGGCGACTCAAACGTTGGCGCGAGAAGCGGGCGGCTGCAGTGGTTGCTGCCTTGCTGATTCTGTGCGCGCCGATATCCGACGTCGTGGCGGACGAGTGGGTCTCGACACGTGGCGTGTACGTCGTGCATTTCGAAAGCTCACTCGAGCCAATCGAAATCAACCGGATACACAGCTGGACCCTGCGCATAACGAGCGACGATGAACCCGTGACCGGCGCGTCTCTGGCAGTTTCGGGTGGCATGACTGCCCATGATCACGGCATGCCAACCCGCCCGCGCGTTACTGCAGAACTTGGTAACGGTGAGTATCGCCTCGAGGGCATGCGATTTCATATGGGTGGCGACTGGGAAGTGTTTATCGAGATAAAGGCCAACGGCAAAACCGACACCGTCGTGGTGGCCCTGGCGTTGTGAACAAGTCGACGAGCACCTGGTGGCTGGTTGTCGTCATGACCATTGCGACGCTTGTGGTGTTGTCGAAAACCTGGCCGCCGGTTACGGACAAGTGGAGCGATGCAGACGTCGTGGTGTTGCGCTCCTTGTGGATAGGGAGTCTTCCGGAGTTGCCACCCGATCCGACAAATGCGGTATCGGATGATCCGCGCGCGGCCGAACTAGGTCATGCACTTTTCTTTGACACTGGATTGAGCCCGAGTGGGGCGATCGCCTGCGCGACCTGTCATCGACCCGAACTCAGGTTCACAGACGGGATGCAAAAAGGGCGCGGTGTTGGCCAATCGAAGCGCAATACGCGCAGCATCGTTAGTGTGGCCTACAGTCCGTGGCAATACTGGGATGGCAGGCGCGACAGCCAGTGGGCTCAGGCGTTGTCGCCCATTGAGGATCCGGCCGAGCACGGTGGGAGCAGACACCATACGGTGAATGCCGTCGCTTTGGACGATCAGTTTCGAAGACAGTACGAGGACCTGTTCGGCGCGTTGCCGGATCTCGACGAGTCACGGAATGTCGACCGGGTGTTCAGCAACATCGGCAAAGCGATCACAGCCTATGAGCGACTGATCATGCCAGGCGCGTCGCGCTTTGATCGCTATGTGGAAGCGATACTGTCTGGCGACGACGAGAAAAACCTGTATGCAGCCGATGAAATCGCGGGCCTGCGCCTGTTCATTGGCAAGGCGTCTTGTACGCAATGTCACAATGGCCCGCTGCTGACGAATCACGAATTCCACAACACCGG
>WTCH01000200.1 GCA_013138675.1 Woeseiaceae bacterium
AAGGTCTTGTTGGTGGCCGTCTCAAGCTTACCGATCTGCTCCCTGACCGACTCCATGAGCCCGGCCGGCAGCTGATCCTGATCAAGATAGTCGAGGCAGGCCTCGGTCGTGATAACGAAACCGGGTGGAACATTGATGCCGATCTGGGTCATTTCGCACAGATTCGCGCCCTTGCCACCCAGGAGTTTCCTGTTCCGGCCATCGCCATCGGCAAACGAGTAAACATAGTTCTTTTTCATGGACTTAGCTGCCTCAATATTGAATTTGCTCGCTTGCTAAATGATCGCAAATGGACTCATTCCAGGCTATAGCGGCAAACCACTAACAGAAGTGGTGTTTGCGAAGCGGGACCCGAATCACTCGTTGCTGCGTCAATACCTGCAAGACACGCTAACAATAGGAGAAAATCACAATGTCTGAAAACAAGAAACTGGTAGTAGTAGTGACAAGCGGCTTCAATGACGAACGCTCGTCGGTTGCCTGGAGCGTTGCCAACGGCGCCATCGGTAGCGATATGCAGGTAACGATGTTCCTGGTCAGCTCTGGCGTCGACTGGGTCCGCAAGGGTGCCGCCGACCAGGCTCGCCCGAACCCACTGGATCCACCCATAAAGGACATGATCCAGACCGTCATCGACAATGGCGGTAAGATCCTTGTCTGTCCGCCGTGCGCCGGTGTTCGCGGTTATACGCAAGACGACCTGATCGATGGCGTAACGCTTGCTGGTTCGGTCGCGATGCTCGACCACGTGCAGCAAGGCGCGGCGACACTGACCTTCTGAAACCAGACAGGGACTCGATGACGATTCGTATGGCCGAGCGGGACGAAATCCGGGCATTCTTCAGCGGACAAATCGAAGAAAACATGGATGCGTTGTACGGGGTGGCGCTGCGCCTGACCAGGTCAGGCGCAGACGCCGAGGACCTCGTCGCTGAAGCAGTCATCAAGGCTTGGACAGCCATCAACAAACTCGAGGACTGGAGTCGATTCCGACCGTGGATTTTCCGCATTCTCAGAAATTGCAGTATCAGCCAATACCGCAAGCTGTCAGTGCGGCCTGTAGAATCGCGGTACGAAGATGGCGATGATGACGAACTCTCTACCTTGCTAAATGAACAGCCGGATGACTTTCTCATTTGGTGGGCGAATCCCGAGCGAGAGTTCTTCAATGACGTCCTTGGTGAGACAATCATGTCCGAGATCGAGCGCCTACCCGAGGCGTTCCGGATGACGATAATACTGATAAACGTCGAAGGTCTGACCTATGATGAAGCGGCAGAAGTTCTGAATATCCCGCCGGGGACGGTACGATCACGCATGAAACGTGGACGAACCCTGCTACAAAAATCCTTGTGGGAGCAAGCAAAAGAGGCCGGACTGACCGATGACCGACCGGATGGAATCCGACAATGAAAACGAAGGAAACACACCAACACGATATTGGCTGCCTGCAGGCTATCGAGGCATTCTACGCTTACCTTGACGGCGAGATTGAGGACCCGAAATCGATCGAGGAATTCGAGCATCACATGCGCCACTGCCGCAGTTGTTACTCACGAGCCGGCGTCGAGAAACTATTGAGTCAGCGCATTGCTGATTCCGCGAAGACGAAGACACCTGAAATGTTGCAAAATCGTCTACGTAATCTTATGGACGAAATTGAGTAAGGAAGATACGGGACAAATGGCATGATACGGCGCATCGCAACGCTAACTGTCGGGCTACTGCTGGTAGTCATCGCCGCGTACAGCATCTATCTTGCGGTTCCCCGCTATGACTACTTCCTCGAGCGTACCGGTACGCTGGTCGACGCCGAAGTCATCGAGGAACAGCGCGCAACCGATCGCAGTTACACGGTTCGCCTTAGATCGTCCACCGGCCTTGAAGTCGACATGCGTGTGCTGCGGCCTGAGGTTGACGTTACGCAAAGACTGCCCCTGGTGCTCATCCTCGGTGAGCAGGAAACGGGCAAGGACGCGATAGATCTCGTCGGCAACGCCGATGGCATTGCGTTTGCGGCGATTGACTATCCCTACGATGGCAGCCAGCACCTCGACGGATTCTGGAAGTCCATAGCCGCCATTCCAGCAGTGCAACGCGCGTTTCTTGATTCCCCACCGGCCGTGTCACTCGCCCTGACCTGGTTGTTGCAACAGGAGTGGATCGATCCGGACCGGGCAGAGCTCGCCGGCGTCAGCCTGGGCGTGCCATTCGCTACCGCGGCAGGCGCACTCGATGAGCGCTTCAGTCGCGTCTGGATGTTGCATGGCGGCGGTGACAACGTCAGCTGGGTCAGTCATAACGCACGTCGACATATCGATAACGATGTCTTACGGCGGCTGACAGCCCGCACGGCATTGTTCATCGTCCACGGTAGTTCGTTCGATACGCGGCGCTGGATCCCTGAAATCGCGCCGCGACCACTGGTTATCGTCGCGGCACGCGACGACGACTATGTGCCGCCCGAGGCGCAGGAACCGTTAATCGGCGCCGCACGACGTGCCCATGTCGAACTCATCTGGACAGATGGGCGGCATATTGGTCCGAGTCGCGGCGACGAACTGCAACAGATTCTCATCATCGTGCGTGACCGCATCCTCGGCGCTGAACGACGACTGACTGGACCCGTTCACCCGATTGAGGCCCTGCAATGGACCGGACCAGAAGCCCGTGAGCTTGTGACCTTGCCCGACCTCAACGACATCGATGCCTTCCTGCGTCTCGAGCTGGTCGATCGTTTCGGTGGGCAGCTCGACACCATGCTTGTCACCGACGCATTGATCGACAAGATCGTGGCAACGGTCGACAATCTCCCACGCAGTCATGTCGCCGAGCGGGTTCGACCCATCGGCAGAGTCTCGGGTGCATTCACGGCTGATGCCCGTGATGACGGTGTATCAGTGTTGAACGAATCCAATTTCGACCGCTACCGGATGCTTGTCGACCTGTTTACGCTTGCCGATCCCGACAGCGTTACCGATGTATACCGGCGCTACTACCCGTTGCTACAGAAAGCGTATGAATCGCTCGGCTATCCGAACAGCTATTTCAACGATCGCGTGGTTGAGGTCATCGACCACTTGCTCGAGACGCCGGATCCTG
>WTCH01000054.1 GCA_013138675.1 Woeseiaceae bacterium
GCCAGGTCAGTCAGCTGCAAATCCTTGAAACCACAGGGATTAATTCGAGAGAATGGCTCGAGATCGACATCCACGTTGAGCGCCAACCCGTGAAAACTGGAGCCCCGCCGGATCCGGAGGCCGACGCTCGCGAGCTTGACGCCTTCAATGTAAACGCCCGGTGCATCACAGCGGCTTGCCGCTTCGATGCCGTAGTCCGCAGCCAGGTCAACAACACTCTGTTCGAGCGCGGTCACTAAATCGCGGACGCCCAAACCCGCACGACGCAGGTCGATAAGCGGGTAGATCATGAGCTGGCCCGGACCGTGGTAGGTGACCTGTCCGCCGCGATCGATCTGGATGACCGGGATGTCGCCAGGCGCCAGCAGGTGTTCGGGCTTTGAATTGAGCCCGAGCGTGAACACGCCGTCATGGTCACAGAACCAGATCTCGTCCGGTGTGGACTCAGTACGAGTGTTGGTGAATTCCTGCATCGCCCGCCAGACAGGCTCGTACACCTGGCGGCCGAGTTCGCGAACGACCAGTTCGCTCATAGTGCCATCAGGATATCTTCGTGCGACGACACGTCGCGATAGATGTCATCGAGTTGTTCCTGGCTGAGGGCAAGAACGGTAATCGTGATCGACACGAAATTGCCATTCCGGCTCAACGCATCATTGATCGCTTCATCATTGATCGGGCCGGTGTGCCTTTCAACGAGCATTCGAGCTGTCGCCCTGAACTCCGGTGTGTCACGACCCATCATCTTGATGGGAAACGAGCAAGGAAATATGAGTAAGGACTCTTCGGTCATCGAACTACTCAAACCAGAGGCTGACACTGTCAACAGTACGTTGCCAGAACGAACCGCTCGGATTGTCGGCAAGCGCGCGCAGCGGCTGGTTTACGAGGACATTGCCGTTCAGACTGATGGTCATCTCGCCGAGCGGCTGTCCCACTGCGACGGGAGCTTCAAGTATCGCCGGGATGTTGTGCACGGACTCGAGCGAATCATAAGCGCCGCGTGGCACTGTTATATAGAGGTCTTCAAGAACCCCCAGAGAAGAAAGCTCGTTCGCCGACTTCCAGATACGTGCATTGGCGATAACCTCGCCGGCCTTGAACAACAGGCGCGTCTCGAAAAAGCGGAACGCATAATTGATCAGTGCCTGGCTGCCGTCGACACGGGACTTCGCGCTGGACGTGCCGAGTACGACAGAGATTACACGCATGCCATCGCGCTGTGCGGATGACACGAGGCAATAGCCGGCTGCGTCAGTATGGCCGGTCTTCATGCCATCAACAGAATCATCTCGCCACAACAGGTTGTTACGGTTCGGCTGCTTGATGTCATTGAACGTGAATTCCCTTACTGAGTACCACTTGTAGTACTCGGGAAACTCGCTGACGATCGCGCGCGCCAGTGTTGAGAGATCGCGCGCGGTCGAATAGTGATTATCATCGGGCAGACCCGTCGTATTGACGAAGTTGCTCGACAGCATGCCAAGCCCCCTGGCGTACTGGTTCATCATCTCGGCAAACACCGACTCCGAACCTGCAACGTGTTCGGCGAGGGCAATGCTCGCGTCATTGCCGGATTGCACGATCATTCCCAGCAGGAGGTCCTGGATCGACACACGCTTGCCGACCTCGATGAACATTCGCGATCCCTCAGCTCGCCATGCTTTTTCACTGATCGTGACGTCTTCGCTGAGCTGGATCTGGCCTTCCTGCAACGAATTGAATACGACATAGGCCGTCATGAGTTTCGTCAGGCTTGCAGGCGCCACAGCTTTATCCGGCTCGAGCGCGGCTATCTCGTGGCCGGTGCGGGCGTCAATGACGAAGAAACTGGTCGCACCGATGACCGGCGGGGCGGGCAGCGGCCGAGGCTCGGCAGCGAAGGCGTGAACGGCGAAAAACAGCGTAAATAGCGCGAAAAAACGGACTTTCATGGATTCTCAGGTGTGATGAGCCAGGGCGCGTATTCTACCCGCATTCTGCGCCGTCGTGGATACTACTTACGCAGCATCTAACTGTGAACCACTCGACATCAGAAGCGGTGTCATCGGCCTATGATCGCGGCATCGAAACCACCCCTATAGAGAAAGAAATGACCTTCAAGAACCTGAAACTATCGCTGATGATGTTTGCAGCTGTCCTAAGCGTTTTCGTACTGTCCAGCGTGGTCGTCGGATAGGAAGAACCTGAGCAAAGATCTACCCGTCGCGCTCGAAACGTGAGTGTGCTACTAAACACGTAGCAACGGGAGCGACGATGTCAAACAGCACAGATTTTCATGATGGCGGCTGCGCCTGTGGTTATGTTCGCTACAGAATGAAGTCGCAGCCGCTGATTGTTCACTGCTGTCATTGCACCTGGTGCCAACGCCAGAACGGGTCGGCATTTGCTGTAAACGCTCTGATCGAAACAGACCGCGTAGAACTTCTCCAGGGCGATATCGCAGAAGTCATGGTGCCCAGCCCTAGTGGCAAGAGCCAGCGAATCGCTCGCTGCCCAAAATGTCAGGTTGCCGTCTGGAGCAACTATCTGATCCTGTTTGGCGGCATCGGTGATGCTGTTCGATTCATTCGCGTTGGTACACTCGATGATCCCGGCAGCATGCCTCCGGACGTCCATATCTACACATCAGCGAAACAGCCCTGGGTCACACTGTCGCCCGATGACCGGGTCGTCGAGGAATACTACGTTACGAAAGAGGTCTGGCCCCGAGCGAGCCTTGAGCGTCGAGCGGTATTGATGGATGCGGTTAAGGACTGAAGCGGTGTATATTCTCCAACTCAACGTTTAAGACAGGTGGCAGTTTTGATTCTCAATTCCAAATTCTGGATTTCGTTTGCAG
>WTCH01000131.1 GCA_013138675.1 Woeseiaceae bacterium
TGGAGAACGCCGTCAGCATGGCCTTGGCAGCGCCACGAATTGTCTGGACTGGATTTACACGACCGACAAAACGCAGTAACAACGGTAATGTCACGAACGCGTGCACAGCCAACGCAACCAGCACGACGATTGCAAACACAGCAAGCGGACCGGTTGCCTTGTACCCCGCTCTTGCGATGACGCCCGCGACAAGTCCGAATACACCAATCGGTGCGAACTTCATTATCCACTCCGTCATGCGCATCATGACGTGGAAGACGGCATTCCAGAATCGATACAACGGTTCTGCGTACTCATTGTCCAGACGCGTCATGAAATAACCGAACAGGATCGCGAAGAAGATGATGCCGAGCATCTGCCCTTCGGCCGCAGCCGCGACGATGTTGGGTGGCACCATGCGCTGGAACACTTTCGCCACATCGCCCGGCCCTTTACCAGCAACCGAGGCTGCGAGTTCTTCTGTTGAAGCCTCGAGTGCTAGCAGTTCCTTCGCCGGCTCGCCGTTAACGTAGCCCGGACCAACTGCGTTGATCAGGGCCAGCCCGACGAGAATGGCGGCCAGTGTCGTCGTTGCGTAGAAGAGCAGTGTCTTGCCGCCGAGAGAACCGAGGTTGCCGCCCGAACCAATGCCTGCGACGCCGACGATGATCGACGACATGATCAACGGCACAATGATCATCCTCAACGCATTAAGGAAGATCGTTCCGACGTACTCGAAAATCGCGACGAAGGTGATACCGCCGATTGTCGGATCGATGCCCGTCGACGATTGAACGTTATGGACGTAACCGCCGACGATACCGGCAAGTATGATCGCGATAAGGATCTGCCAGTGCAGTTCGAGTTTTCGCATGTTTCCCCCAAAGATTGGCTGTGGGAACGACTTCAGTCGCGACTAAAGTCGCTCCTACAAATTCAGGGAATCAGCTTACTGGAACAGCTCTTGCTCGGCCAGCGCGTCCTGACTTATGACAATGTCAGCCTTTTCGTACAACGCCTGTACAAGCGCAAGGTAATCCGAAGAACCGACCTGCTGTGCCAGTTCAAGCCTGCCCGCATCACGATCGGCCAGCGGAATCGACTCCGGACGACCAGGGAGGACCGCATCGAGGCTGTAGACCGTGATGCCGCCACTCGAATTGCTCACGCTACCGGTCACCGGCGAGCCCTGTGTTGGCTTGCCGGCCATGAACACCTGCGCCCGCACGGCCTGGTCCGTTTCGACAGCCTGGCGATCCATCAGCGTCGGCGCCGATACCGTGGCGCCTGCGGCCTCACCCGCCTGGCCGAAGTCTTCACCGTCGTTCAGCGCGACCAGCAACTGCTCAGCGCGATTGAAGACGATAGTCTGCGCTTCCTGCGATTGCAGGGCACCGATGATGTCCTCGCGCACATCTTCCAGTGGCAGGCGCGACGCTTCGTTATGCGTCGTCACCTTAAAGACGGCCGAGCGGCTGGCATCGAGTTCGATGACTTCCGAAATTTCACCGTCGTACAGAACACGTGAGTCGAATACAGCATCGATCGCGGCCTGGTTGGAACCAATCAGCTCGCCGCCAGCGCGCGTGAATCCCTCAGAGATCTGCACTTCGAGACCTGTAGCAGCTGCGATCGTTTCGAGATCGGGTGCATCGAACAATGCGTCGGAAACCTGGCGCTCGAGTTCACGGAATGTATCTTCCGCCTCGCGGTCGCGAAGTTCAGTCAGCAGTTCACCGCGGACCTGGTCGAGCGGCAATGGCCCCTGTTCGAGAATTTGGTCGAGCTGTACGACGTGGAAGCCAAAGTCACTTTTGATCGGACCTTCAACCTGGCCCGCATCCATGGAGTACACTGCACCGCCGAGCTCACCCGGCAATTGTGACCGCGTCAACACACCGAGATCGCCACCGCGTGACGCCGTGCCGCCGTCATCGGAATGTTCTGCCGCCAGCGCCTCGAAAGACTCACCAGCCTGGATGCGTGCGAGCAATGCAGCCGCTTCTGCCTCGGCCGCGTCTTCGTCGTCACCGCTCAAGACCAGGATATGGCGTGCCTGGCGTTGTTCGTCCTGCAGGTACCGATCCTGGTTGTCTTCGTAGTATTCGAGCAACGCGTCTTCTGAAATTTCGATGCTCCCCGAGATCTCATCTCGTCGCACTTCGATAAACGCGATGTCCGCCGATTCCTCGGTCAGGAACAGCGTGTCGTTGCTGTCGTAGAACGCAACGACCATTTCATCGTCAACCTCGACCTCGGCCATCGCACTCTCTATGTCGAACGTCGCCAGCGACACGAGGCGTTGCTCGGCGATCAGATTCAAGAAGCGACGATAGTCGGCCGGCGTGATCAGCGAGGTACCGCCAACGGCGCGACGCAATTGATCAGAGCGCAACGAGATACGCTGACCGGTTTCGAACTGCTCGGAATCAAGTCCGCGCGTCAGCAGCCAGTTGCGATAGGTGTCCATGTCGAACACGCCGTCCACCTGGAACTCCGGCACGCGCTGCAGCCAGGCTGTGAGCAATGCGTCGGAAATCTGGTAACCGTCTTCGATCAGGTACATATCGACCAGGCGTTCCCGAACCATCGAATCAAGAATACTCTGGCGAATCTGCACGCGAATCTCGTCAGGGAGCTGTGCCCAAGACGGATTGGCGTCGAGCTGGTCCCGGTACGCCTGTTCGAATTGCATGACGCCGATTTCACTGCCATCGACCGTGGCCGCAATCTGCGACCCGGTCAGCGGCGCACTGACGCCGAAGAACAGGAATGGGACAAATATGATGGCAAGGACGACGATGGCCAGTTTGCCAGTAAATTTTTCGCGAATTTTCGTGAGCATAATTGTTTGGTCAGCACTTGATTGAGGCGAGGGATTCTACTTTAGGTATAGGGCAATGTGTACCTGTGGAGCAGGAGCAAGAATGTAGGAGCGGCTTTAGCCGCGACTGTCGCGACTGAAGTCGCTCCTACAATAAAAAAGCCGGAGTCCCTGTTGGGACCCCGGCGTTTTCATTGGCGGAGTGGACGGGACTCGAACCCGCGACCCCCGGCGTGACAGGCCGGTATTCTAACCAGCTGAACTACCACTCCGAACTTTGGTGGGTGCTGACGGGTTCGAACCGCCGACCCTCGCCTTGTAAGGGCGATGCTCTACCAGCTGAGCTAAGCACCCAACGAACAATTGTAGGAGCGGCTTCAGCCGCGAATTTCTTCGGGCC
>WTCH01000243.1 GCA_013138675.1 Woeseiaceae bacterium
CGTCTCTCAGGTAACCACCCAGCGCCGCAGCAGCAGCGCCCGTAGCCGGATCCTCAAGGATGCCGCCGATCGGGAACGGGTTGCGGGAGTGAAAGAAATCATCGCGCTCGCGCCAAATCAGCTGCAGCGTGGTGAGGCCCTCACGCAGCATCAGGGCCTTGAGGGCGTCGAAGGCATAGTCGAGGTTGGCCAGCGTGTCCCGGTTGCCCACGGCCAGGATGTAGTGCCAGGCACCGGCGAAGGCATTGATAGGTGGTATGCCCGGGTCGAGATCGTCTTCATCCCAACCAAGGCAATTGAGTGCTTCTTGCAATGACGCGTGCGCTATTCGTTTCTGCTCGGTTGGCACGGATTGCAATGAGGCTGACATCTCTGAGCCGCTTTGTTTCGCCGTGACCTCGACCTCGCCGATGGACGTATCCAGCACGTACGTACCTTCTCCGTCCTTGCGGCCGAGCACCACGCCGGACGCTATCGTCGCATGACCACAAAAGGAAACTTCGACTTCCGGGCTGAAGTAACGAATGGTTCGTCGGGATCCGACCGTGGGTGCAATAAAGGCAGTCTCGGATGCCCCGACGTCCGCGGCGATTTGCTGCATGGTGGCCGCATCGGGCAGTTTTTCACCGATCCACACGCCGGCAGGGTTGCCACCCGCGTCACCAATCGAGAAGGACGCGAGCTGATAGAGTTTTCCGTCGAATGCGCCGGCCATTGGCGGATGTTACCGCATGCACCTTGGTACGAGAACGCGTATTCTTCACGCTTCAATAATTCGGGGGAATAACAATGAAAAGAATCCTGTCGATAATTATGATACTGGCGCTGGCCGGTGTTGCCTTTGCCCAGGAAGAGGGCGAAAGCAAAGATGAGAAAGACGTCCCGGAGGCCAAGCAGGTAGTAACGGAGCATTCCGCGACGATCGGTGGCCAAAAAATTGACTACACCGTTACGGCCGGCACGATGCTCATGAAGAACGACGAGGAAGAGCCCATCGCGTTAGTGGGATTCACGGCCTACGAAAAGAAGGGCGCGGACAAAAGAATGCGTCCCATCATGTTCGCCTATAACGGCGGCCCGGGCTCGGCATCTTTGTGGTTGCACATGGGCATCCTCGGCCCACAGCGTGCGATCGTGCAGGATGCGGGCTTTACGACGAACGGCCCCTACGAGCGTGTAGAAAACGATTACAGCATCATCGATGAAGTTGATCTCGTCATGATCGACCCGGTTGGCACAGGCTTCGCGAAGCCTGTCGGCGAGGGCAAAGGCGAGGACTTCTGGGGTGTGGATCAGGACATCAAGTCGGTGTCCGAGTTCATCGTGCAGTACCTGACCGAAAACGGTCGCTGGGCATCGCCGAAGTATGTTCTTGGTGAGAGCTATGGCGGCATACGCACCGGCGGAGTTTCCTATTACCTGCTCAACAACCACATGGTGGCGCTGAACGGCGTAATCCTTGTGTCGCCGTTCATGGAAATGGCGGTGGGCGGCGCCGGCCTTGGTGTTGATCTTCCTCACGTCATGTTATTGCCGACGTTTGCGGCCACGGCCCGGTACTACGGTCTGCTGGATCACGAGCAACCTGACCTTGAGGCATTCATGGCTGAAGCACGCGACTTCGCGCTCAATGAGTACGCTCCGGCGCTGCTGCTTGGCAGCACGCTGCCCGATGAGCGGCGCCAGGCATTGCTGGCGCGGCTGTCGTATTTCACGGGTCTGTCCGAGGACTACTGGGACAGGGCCAACCTGCGCATTGACGAAGGCCGCTTTGGCAAGGAGCTGCAGCGCGTGACGGGCAAGACCACGGGTCGCATCGACTCGCGCTTTGCCGGTCACATGATCAACCAGGTCGGCGAGAACATGAGCTACGACCCGATGTTGAGCGCGATTGGCCCCGGCTATCTGGCAGCTTTCATGGACTATTACCAGAATGATCTCGAGGTCACGGACATCGGCAACTACGCAGTCTTCGGTAACGTTGGTGACTGGGACTGGCGGCATGCACAACCGGACCTGGGTGGCTACCAGTCTCCTATTGCGAACACGAGTATTGACCTCACGTTTGCGATGAAACGAAACCCGTCCATGCGCGTGCTCGTGCAACAGGGCTACTACGACCTCGCGACGCCGCATCTGGCTACCGAGTATTATCTCGAACACATGGACCTGCCCGATGAGCTAAGGGAGAACATCACGCTCGAGTATTACGAGGCCGGCCACATGATGTATATCCACGAACCGTCGATGGTGAAGTTCAAGGAAGACCTGGCGAATTTCGTACGCGGGGGGCAGTGAGCTTACGCGTCGATAAATGGCTGTACTACTGCCGGTTCTTCAAGACACGAGTTAAGGCGACGGCCGCCGTGGATGGCGGCCACGTCAAAGTTAATGGTGAGCGGTCTGCACCGGGCAGACGCGTCAGTTGCGGTGACCACATCGACCTTGTTAAGGAGCGATTGCCGTATTCGATGGAGGTGGTCGCTATTCCTGCACGACGCGGCCCGGCGACGGAGGCACAAAGCTGCTATCGCGAGGATGAAGACTCCGTTCGTGAGCGGGAAGATCAGGTAGCAGTACTTCGCCAGGATCGACTTTCGATGCCGACGACGAAGGGTCGCCCGGACAAGCACACACGGCGTAAGTTGATCAGGCCGTTTCGGCCGGAGTCGTGAGCAGCATCGAATCGCATGTGACGGTCGAGTCACCTGACGACAATGCAGTCGACCTACTGCAACAAGCGACAGGACTGTCGAAGCAGCGCATCAAGCTGGCGATGACGCATGGCGCCGTCTGGGTGACTCGCGGGAGCAACACGCAGCGCTTGCGTCGTGCCAAACGTGCGCTACGAGTGGATGACGAAATTCACCTATATTACAATGCCGAAATTCTCGCGGAGGTTCCTGCCGAACCAACTTTAGTAGCCGACGTCGATGGCTATTCCGTCTGGAACAAGCCCTATGGCCTGCGATCGCAGGGTTCGAAGTGGGGCGATCATTGCACGGTGGCGCGCTGGGCCGAACGAAATCTGCAACCCGAACGTCCGGCCTTTACCGTGCATCGCCTCGACCGGGCCGCCAACGGACTGATTCTGGTGGCGCACTCCAAAAAAATTGCGGCGGCGTTATCGGAACTGTTTCGCGAGCGAAAAGTGG
>WTCH01000042.1 GCA_013138675.1 Woeseiaceae bacterium
GTCCGCTTTGGGTCATTAGCAGCCGTTCAGACCAATAAAAGCCTAACGTCTGCTTTAGGGCGCATAGCGGACGTTCAAAACATAGTATTTCGGGAAAATTGAGGGTCCGCTTACGGCCATAAGCGGACCTCAATCGGCATGACAATCTGCCCGATCAACCCGCGCTCACCACTCGACGCAGACTAAGGCCTCTTTTCGGGCTACTTCTTATTGCCGTTCTCGTCCCACGATTTTGAGCCGGGAACTTCTTCGCCGTTTCGGTAGTGTCCTTCAAATTCCTTTTGCCCGTTCTCATACCACTCAGTGTAATCATGGTTGACAACAATCCCAATTCTCATCGGGAAGCACGACGCCCACCTGAACGCATCCAGGCGAACCAACTCGGAATGTGAATGAACAGGCTTGACTTGTCCCCGTTTGCGTAGACCTCCACGACGGCCCCCTGCTCCATTAGGCCATTCGATTGCCGGTATTGCATTTTTTCGCGAGCGACTTGAGCGTATCGCGTTCTAGTTTGCTCATGTCTGTTTTCGCTTCTGCATCGCGGCGAGTGCGTGCTTTTCATCTGTTTTTGTATACCGTTGCACCATCGCCAGCGTGCGATGATTGGTCATTGCGGCTACTTCAAATGTCGTTGCTCCACCCTTGCCCGCCTCCGTTGCGGCTGAATGGCGCAGCGAGTGAATGACTAACCGCTCGCCCTTCGCGTCCGCGCCATCCAGACCGGCGGCTTTGCGTATCCGTGCGAACGCGCCATCGAATTTCGCAGGATGGTCGTCTGCCAGCGGCGACGGGAACACCCAGGGACACCGTTCTCGCTTCAATCGAGCTTGAGCGTTAACAGCCTTGAGTGAATCACCTACAAGCGGCACGGTATACCCCGTTCCGGTCTTCGGGTCATGGAACGTTGCAAGTGTGTGCAAATGGTCGGCTACCAATTCGGGAGTAATGCGAGCCAGAGGAAGCTGGCCCGTTCTTTCCTCCCACCAAATGAGGTATCGCAATGTATCCCGCCCGGCTTTGCGCTTACGAAACTCGGCGGTCCGTGTGTACGCAGCTACAGCATCAGCCAGTCGCTGTCGGCCTCGGTGAATGCCTGCCAAGCCTTCGGCCCTTTCTTGTTCGACTTTTCGTCGAAATTCACGCGCCGCTTTCAGAGTAGGGAATGTTTCGGACAGCGACGGATAGCCAGTAGTCCTGTCTTGCACCCGCAGTGCACCCCAGTTGATTCCGAGCGGCGGTAGAATCAGCTGGAATCGTTGCTATCATTGGTGCCCAGGGCCGGACTCGAACCGGCACGTCCTTTCGGACAGCGGATTTTAAGTCCGCAGCGTCTACCAATTCCGCCACCCGGGCAGGACGAAGAAAAAATGGAGGCTAGGGTCGGAATCGAACCGGCGTCCACGGCTTTGCAGGCCGCTGCATAACCACTCTGCCACCTAGCCCCAGGTTGCAGGCGTCGCAGTATACAGTCCAAATCTGCATAATGCAGTCATGCGATCACATTTCCTGTTCATGGCCGCTGGCAGCCTGTTTCTACTCGCCGGCTGCTCCGAAACGCCGGTGCCATTTGAGCCTCAGCTGGTCAATGTGCCTGCCGGCGCTCCAGCGACAGGCCCGAGGATTTCCGGTGACGAGACCACCGGCCTTGTACTCAGCTGGATGGAACAGGACGACGATGGTGCGTCGTTGCATTACGCCAGGCTCGAAGACGGTACCTGGTCCGACGCCAGCGTCGTTGTCGATGGCGTGGATATGTTCGTCAATTGGGCGGATATGCCATCAGTGCAGCCGCTGGGTACGGGCCGACTGGCCGCACACTGGCTGCAGATGTCCGCCGATATGACCTATGCCTACGATGTCATGTTCGCCCAGTCAGCAGACGACGGACAATCCTGGTCCGAACCGATTCGACCCCACTCTGATGGCACAGAGACGGAGCACGGATTCGTTTCAATGTTTTCTGATGGAAATCGGACAGGACTTATTTGGCTTGATGGCCGCAAAATGGTCAACGAGGTGACCGATGATCCCGTTGCCTCAGGCATGACATTGCGAGCCGCATCTGTCGACGAAAACCAGAATGTGGAGCAGGAGCAGCTTGTGGACGAGCTCATTTGCGACTGTTGCCAGACGGATATCGCGATCGCCTCCTCCGGCCCCGTCGCCGTCTATCGCGACCGCAGTAGCGCTGAGATTCGCGATATCTACGTCACGCGGTACGTTGATGGTCAGTGGCTGACCGGCAAACCGGTCGCCAGCGATAACTGGAAAATCCCGGGATGCCCGGTGAATGGACCGTCGATCGTCGCCGATGGGAGCTTCGTCGCGGTCGCGTGGTTCACGGGATCGGGTGGGCGCCCCGTGGTCAGGCTCAGCGTGTCGGATGATAGCGGTGAGACCTTTGGCGAGCCCCTCGACGTCGCGGACGGCAGCGTCCTGGGCCGTGTCGGGCTCGTGCATCTCGGCAAGGGTGCAGTGGCCGTCAGCTGGCTGCAGTCTGGCGCAGATGGTTCACATGACGTGGTGATAAGGAGAATTGAGGCAGGCGTTGCCGGTTCGGTGCACACCGTGGCGCACAATGCCGGCTCCTTCTCGGTGCCGCAGATTGCATTGGCCGGTGAGGACCTGATCTTCGTTTGGACCGAGACCGAAGAGTTCGAAAACAGCGTCCACAGTGCCAGGGTCGCCGCAAAAGCCCTGTAAACGAAAAAGGCGACCCGTCAGGATCGCCTTAGTCGTTGTATTTGGAGCGGGTGATGAGGATTGAACTCACGACCCTCACGTTGGCAACGTGATGCTCTACCGCTGAGCTACACCCGCTTTTTTCGCCTCCGCAATGCGGAGGGCCGAGATTTTAGCCACTTACGGCTCGCTGTCAAGGTTGATATACGGCCAGGCCGCACGAAGATAGATAATCATTGACCAGACCGTCATGGCTGCCGCGGCCATCAGCAGGATGAATCCGACCTTGTAGATGTCGATTCCCAGGAACTCATTCTGGTACACCATGAAACTGATACCGAACATCTGCAGTACGGTTTTCAGCTTCCCGGCCATGGTCACCTTCACATTTGCGCGCTCACCGATCGTCGCCATCCACTCACGGAGTGCGGAAATGGTGATTTCACGGCCGATAATGACCATGGCAATGATATCCACGTACCAATGGGGATTGCTCTGCACGAGCATGACCAGCACGATGGCAACCATCAATTTGTCGGCAACCGGGTCGAGAAACTCGCCAAATTTCGAAATCTGATTGAAGCGGCGCGCCACCCAACCGTCGAGAAGGTCGGTGACAGCGGCGATGCCGAACAATATCGCGGCGATTGGCCGCGCATGCTCGAGCGTGCTGTAAAACAGCACCACCACGATGGGAATCGCAGCGATGCGAAACAGGGTCAACAGGATTGCCAGGTTTAGTTTCAAAGGCCGGTTCGCTTTTTTTTAGTTCTGTCCGTCCAGATGCAGGTCATTGTATATCGATTCAGCCAGCGAACGACTGATTCCGCGCACTTTTGCCAGATCGTCGATTCCAGCGCCAATGACACCCTGCAGCCCGCCAAACTGCCGCAGCAACTCTCGTCGTCGCTTCGGCCCCAGCCCAGGGATTTGCTCCAAACGCGACGTCTTGCGCGCCTTGGAGCGCCTGGCACGGTGCCCGGTTATCGCGAAACGGTGCGCCTCGTCGCGAATTTGCTGTATCAATAGCAAGGCCGGCGAATTCGACGGTAGCTGAATGGCGGTCTTTTGGCCTGGCAGGAACATGCGCTCGGCACCGACCTTGCGCGCCCTGCCCTTCGCGACAGCAACGACCTTGAGCCAATCGAGCTCAAGTTCGTCCAGAACCGTCATTGCTTCAGAGAGTTGCCCTTTGCCACCGTCGACAAAGAGCACATCAGGCACCGGTACTTCACCTTTCTTGACACGTGTATAGCGCCGCCGCAATGCCTCAGCCATTGCTGCATAGTCATCGCCGGCCGAATCAGGCTTGAGATTGAATCGTCGGTAGTCACTTTTCAGCGGTCCGGCCGCGTTGAATACTACGCAGGACGCCACGGTGGCCTCGCCCGAGGTATGACTTACATCAAAACACTCCAGCCGTTCGGGCGTCTCTTCAAGTTGCAGCACCTCCGCCAGGACCGCGAACTGCTTGCGGATCGTCGCATTGCTCGCGACCTGCAGGTTTAAACCCTGCTCCGCATTCGTGCGTGCCATTTTCAGCCAGCGTGCGCGATCACCGCGAACCTTGCTCCGGATCGCAATCTTGCGGCCCATGCGTTCACTCAGTTCCGACTCGAGCAATTGGGTGTCCTCGATTTCCGTATCGAGAATGATCTCCGCCGGAGCATCGCGGCCCAGGTAGTACTGGGTGACGAAGCCATTAAGAATTTTCTGCTTGTCATCCTCGCCGGCAATCTTTGGAAAGTGATCACGACTCCCGATAAGTGCTCCATTACGAATGAACAGCAACGTTACACAATGAATGGCCGTGTTCGATGCGAAGCCAAGGATATCGAGGTCCTTATTTGCCGATCTCGACACCAGCTGCCGTGCTTCGATCTCCTTGAGCCGCGAGATCTGGTCGCGAAATCGAGCCGCCCGTTCATAATGCTGCTCGGCCGACGCTTGCTCCATGCGATCGACGAAGCGATCTATGACGCTTTGATTCTTGCCTTCGAGAAACTCTATCGCTGCATCGACATCCTTCGCGTATTGCTCTTTCGAGATAAGGTCGACGCACGGCGCCGTGCAGCGCTTGATCTGGTATTGCAGGCAAGGTCGTGTTCGATTGCGAAAGTAGCTGTCTTTGCATTGCCGCACGAGAAACAGCTTTTGCAGTTCGTTCAGTGTCTGCCTGACCGCTCTGGTGCTTGGATAGGGTCCGAAGTAGCGACCTTTTCCTTTTCGTGGACCACGGTGGAATTGCAGACGCGGAAAGCCGTGCCGGGTTGACACATAGATGTAGGGGTAGCTCTTGTCGTCACGCAGAATGACATTGAATCGCGGCTTGTTCTGCTTGATCAGGTTGTATTCGAGGATCAGAGCTTCGGCTTCGGTGTTGGTCACCGTGACTTCAACGTTAGCGACCAGTTCCATCATCGCCGCGGTCTTCACAGAGTCATGGCTGCGATGAAAATAGCTCGACACTCGCTTCTTCAGATCGCGCGCTTTGCCAACGTAGATGACCTTGTGTTTCGCGCTGAGCATCCGATACACACCGGGACGGTGCGTCAGACCGCGCAGGAATGATTTCTCGTCGAATGTTCTTTCGTCGGCCACGCAGCTATTTATCCAGCAACTCCCGCGCCTGCGCAAATATCCCGTCAAACATCTGTGTGGTCAGTCGCCCCGTGTTGGTGTTGTAGCGACTGCAGTGGTAGGAATCGAGCAGGCGTAAGGGACCGAGATCGTGCACCGCGGCATGCACAAATTTGAAATCCGCCTGGCGCATTGCCTGTGCCTTGATGATTGCGCGGTGCGCGATACCACCGAGTGCAAGCACTACCGATGAATCAGCAAGCGTCTGCAATTCATTGGCCAGAAATTCGTTGCACGTGTTGATCTCCGCACCAACAGGTTTGTTATCAGGTGGCAGGCACTTAACCGCATTCGTAATGCGGCACCCTGTCAGCTTTAACTCATCATCGGCGGCCAGTGATTCCGCGTGTGTTGAGAAACCATACTTGTGCAGCATCTGGTACAGCAGGATGCCGGCATGATCGCCGGTAAAAGGCCGGCCGGTGCGATTCGCACCATGCATGCCGGGCGCGAGCCCGACGATCAGGAAGCGCGCCTTGCTGTCGCCGAATGGAGGAACCGGTTTGCAGTAGTAATCCGGATAACGATCATTGACGTCGTCGAGAAACGTCGCCAGTCGCGGACATGCGCGGCAGTGCTTGTCGAAAATCGCGTCAGTCATTCATGTGCCGAATTACGGCATCGCCGAATCCACGAGTACCGACGAGCATCGCGCCTGGAATCAGTTGATCCAGTTCCTGCTCCACATCCTTCTTGCCGTGCGGCCGTTCTTTTCGGATCGGCTGATGTATGGCTTCGCGCAATCTCGCCAGGTCAAATGTGAGCTCACCATTGGCGATTGTCTTGGCGACACCTTCCATGATGTTGTCCGCGGCTTCAGTCCATCCGATGTAACGCAGCATCATTTCGGCTGACAAGATCAACGATCCGGGATTGACCCGGTCTTTTCCTGCAAAGCCCGGGGCGGTTCCGTGTGTCGCTTCGAAAACCGAAATCGCATCGCCAATGTTCGCTCCCGGAGCGATACCGATCCCGCCGACCTGCGCCGCCAGCGCATCCGAAATATAGTCACCGTTGAGATTCAGCGTAGCGATGATGTCGTAGTCTTCCGGTCGCATCAGGATCTGTTGCAAGAAATTGTCGGCAATTACATCCTTGACGATGATCTCCCTGCCGGTTACCGGGTTGTTGAACGCGAGCCAGGGGCCACCATCTTTCTCCGTTGCCCCGAACTCGGTGCGTGCAACGTCATAGCCCCACTGGCAGAACGCACCCTCGGTAAACTTCATGATATTGCCCTTGTGCACGAGCGACACCGAGCCCTGGTCGCGCTCGATGCAGTGCTGGAGAGCTTTGCGAATCAGCCTTTCGGACCCTTCGCGCGACACAGGTTTAATACCGATCCCCGAACTCGCCGGAAAACGAATCTCCGTTACACCGAGTTCTGTCTGCAGGAAGTGAATCAGTTTCTGCACTTCCTCGGAGCCTGTCGGGAATTCAATACCTGCGTAGATATCCTCAGTGTTCTCGCGGAATACGGTCATGTCGACGAGATCCGACTGCCTCATCGGCGTTTGCACACCGGGAAAATAACGAATAGGCCGAACGCACGCGTACAGGTCGAGAGTCTGGCGAATGGCCACGTTGAGCGAACGAATACCGCCACCGACCGGTGTGGTCAACGGTCCCTTGATCGAGACCAGGTACTTGGCCAGAGCATGCAGGGTTTCATCAGGCAGATAATCATCATCGCCGTAAATGTCCGCGGCGGCCTGCCCTGCATACACCTGCATCCAGCGAATGGCTCGATCGTCGCCGTAGGCTCTCGCGATGGCCGCGTTGACGACATCGACCATGACAGGCGTAACATCGACGCCAATGCCATCGCCTTCGATAAAGGGAACGATCGGAAAATCCGGAACAACGAGCGTATGGTCCGTGTTAGCCCTGATGGCCGCGCCGTTGTTCGGGACCTGGATGTGGTCGTACTGCATGGTGATTACCGCAAAAGGCGTGCATTGTACCGATATGCCGTTGGTCCTGCTCAACAAGCCCTGTGGGGTCCTTAGTCAGTTTCGCGACGACACGGGTCGTCCGACACTTGCCGACTTCGCGACCCATGAGAACGTCTACCCGGCCGGTAGGTTGGATCGGGACAGCGAGGGGTTGCTGCTCCTGACCGATGACGGTCGCCTGCAGGCGCGTATCACCGAGCCGAAGTCAAAGACCATCAAGAGCTACCGTGCGCAGGTCGAGGGCCGCGCGACAGACGCCCAACTCGCGGAGCTGATCGACGGAGTGACGTTGAAAGATGGCCCGGCACGCGCCGTGTCAGCCAGTCTTATCGAATCGCCGGAGAACCTCTGGGAGCGCGACCCGCCTATCCGCTACCGGGCCAGCATCCCGGATTCCTGGATCGAGATAAGTATTTCAGAAGGACGCAATCGCCAGGTCCGGCGCATGACCGCCGCTGTGGGTCTGCCAACGCTGCGCCTGATTCGGATCGCGGTCGGCCCATGGTCTCTCGACGAGCTTCAGCCCGGCGAGTCTCGTGAGATTTCCAACCGTGAGGCCTGGACTCAACTCGCCTGATGCAAGCCGGCAATACGCATGGCGACTTCCATCGCCTGCTCATAATTGAGGCGCGGGTCCACTGTCGATTTGTAGGCACGAGCAAGATCACCATCCGTCAATCCGCGGGCGCCGCCCGTGCACTCGGTGACATTCTCGCCCGTTAATTCGAGGTGCACGCCGCCAAGGTAACTGCCCATCGACTTGTGCACGCGAAACGCTGACTCGAGTTCGGACACGATTTTGTCAAAGCGCCGCGTCTTGGTGCCATCTGCCGTACTTTCGGTGTTGCCGTGCATCGGATCGCAAACCCAAAGTACGGGCGAACCGGTTTCTTTGACCGCCGTGATCAAGTCCGGCAAAAACTCCTCGATCGTTTTCGCGCCAAAGCGGTGAATTAAAGTCAAACGGCCGGGCTCATTGCTAGGGTTAAGCGCGGCAATCAGTTCCTGCAGCCATTCGGCCGTCATGCCCGGGCCGATCTTGACGCCCATCGGATTCGCAATGCCCCGAAAGTACTCAATGTGTGCGCCATCGATGGCGGCTGTGCGCATACCGATCCAGGGAAAGTGCGTCGTCAGGTTGTACCAGCGCTCACGCCGATCGAGATAACGCGTTTGCGACTGCTCGTACAGGAGGTGCAAGCCCTCGTGCGCGGCATAAATGTCGGCGCGTTGCGTCTTATGTAGCTGTGCACCCGAAACGGTCTCGAGAAAATCCAGAGAATTAGAAATTGACTTCACGATTTCGTTGTAATCGTCCGCCATCGCCGAATGACCCACCCAGCCGAGATCCCAGTACTCAGGATGGTGAAGGTCTGCGAACCCGCCGTCGATCAGGGAGCGAACAAAGTTCAGCGTCAATGCTGCTCGTTCATAACCACGCAAGATCATTTGAGGATCTGGAATGCGATCCTCAGCGGTAAATGGGTTGCGATTGACAAGGTCACCGCGAAAACTCGGCAACGATATTCCATCTCGTGTTTCGGTGTCGGCCGAACGCGGCTTCGCATACTGACCGGCCATGCGCCCGACACGTACGACGGGCTTTTTGAGGCCATAGAGCATCACGAGACTCATCTGCAGCAGAATCTTGAGTTTCGCGACAATATTCTCGGATGTGCACTCGTCAAATGTCTCTGCACAATCGCCGCCCTGCAGTACAAACGCCTCTCCTCGCTGAGCCTTGGCGATGAGGTCTTTGAGCCCGTCCACTTCCCACGACGTGACAATTGGCGGCAGGCGAGAAAGATCCGAAACAGCGCGATCGAGCGCGGCCTGGTCCGGATAACTGGCCTGCTGGGCTACTGGCCGGCTTTGCCAGCTCGCCGGGTGCCAGTCGGCCTTGTCGATGGTTCTGCTCACGTCGATTCCTGCTCTCAGACATCAAAATGCGGGCACCTGGCCCGCCGGAATCAAGAACTATGCCACGCAGCACTGTGGGGCTGCAAAAGTTTCTTGTGTAATCAGCAGTTTAGGCGCGTGTGGAAAGCGCGCCGGGACATTGGCACAATGCGCGCCATATCCCCGCCGTTCCCCCGGCGGTTTTTGATTTTCTGGAGTAGTTTCGTGCAGAACATCCTCGTACTTGGCGCCGGCAAGATCGGCGTACTGATATCCGGCCTGCTCGCCGAAAGTGGCGACTTTAAGGTCCAACTGGCTGACTCGAAACCGGGCGTCGCGGCCGATGTTGCCAAAGCCCATGGTAACGCCAATATTGCCGCGTTCGATCTAGATGCGAGCGACAAGGACGCCTTAACGAAACACGTACGCAAGCACAAACCCCTCGCGGTCGTGTCCGGCCTTCCCTACTTCTGCAATGTTCGGGTTGCCGAGGTCGCACGTGAAGAAGGCTTGCACTATTTCGACCTGACAGAAGACGTCGCGGTTACCGAAAAGGTGCGTAAGCTCGCGAAGGGATCAGACAAGGTCTTTGCACCGCAGTGCGGTCTCGCACCGGGTTTCATCAGCATCGCCGCCAACGAACTGATTCAGCACTTCGATACGCTCAAGTCCGTGAAGCTGCGGGTCGGCGCATTGCCCCAACACCCGAATAATGTTCTTAAGTACTCGTTGACCTGGTCGACCGACGGCATCATCAATGAATACGGCAATATGTGTCAGAGTATTGTCGACGGTAAAGAGGTCGACGTGCTGCCGCTTGAAGGCCTCGAGAAAATCGAAATCGACGGCACACGCTACGAGGCGTTCAACACATCGGGCGGTCTCGGTTCGCTCGGCGAAACCTACGGCGGCGAAGTCAGCACAATGAATTACAAGACGATTCGTTACCCGGGTCATTGCGAACAGATGCGCTTGCTCATGAACGGTCTCAAGCTCAACCACGATCGTCCGACCCTGAAACTCATACTCGAGAATGCTGTTCCGCAGACTTTGCAGGATGTCGTCGTAATTTATGCGGCGGTTACCGGCATGCAGGACGGCGAGTTCCGCGAGGAGAACTACGTCAACAAGATCTACCCACAGGTTGTCGCCGGCCGCTTATGGTCAGCAATTCAAATGACCACAGCAGGTGGCATCTGCAGTGTGCTCGATCTTGTGTTATCGAGCCCAGGCAAATTTTCCGGCTTTGTCGCGCAAGAGAACTTTTGCTTGAGTGACATCATTGAAAATCGTTTTGGACAGATATACGCACACGGCGGCACCAACCGTGAATCTGCTGAATTGGTCGCACGCGGCAAGACCGGCCATCAGCGCGCCACTGGAGAGTAAGACAATGAAAGCCATTCTGGACAGCCTCGGCCTCGCAGCCGTAAATCCGGGCACCTGGCACGGCGCCGAAAGTTTCGAAGACTCGTCAGCGAGCCTGATCGAGTCGGTGAATCCCGCGACCGGTGACGTTATTGCCAGCGTGCGTTCGACGACCAGCGCCGAATACGACGCACTCATAGCAAAGGCCCAGGAATCTTTTCAGACCTGGCGGACGATCCCGGCCCCGGTCCGCGGCAACGCTGTACGATTGATTGGCGACGCGCTGCGCGACAACAAGGATGCGCTTGGCAGTCTCGTTACGCTCGAAATGGGCAAGATCAAAGCCGAAGGTGATGGCGAGGTGCAGGAGATGATCGACATTGCCGACTTCGCGGTTGGCCAGTCGCGCATGATGTACGGCAACACGATGCACTCGGAGCGCCCGCAACATCGCATGTATGAGCAGTGGCATCCGCTCGGCATCGTCGGCACGATTTCCGCTTTCAACTTTCCTGTCGCGGTCTATTCCTGGAACGCACTGATTGCCGCAATTTGTGGCAACGTCAACGTCTGGAAACCATCACCGAAAACGGCACTCTGCGGCGTTGCCGTGCAGAAGATCGTCAACTCAGCATTGGCTGAGCTGGATCTGCCGCCGGTTTTCTTCCAGTTCAATGACGGCAGTAACGAGCTGGCACAGACGTTTGTTGATGACGCGCGCGTTAACCTGGTGTCGTTCACGGGTTCATGCGCAGTCGGCAAGAAAGTCGGCGAGCGAGTGACAACACGTATGGGCAAAGTGCTACTCGAACTCGGTGGTAACAATGCCATCATCGTCGATGAAGAAGCCAACCTCGACCTCGCTGTTCCTGCAATCGTCTTTGGCTCGGTTGGCACCGCCGGCCAACGCTGCACGACAACGCGTCGCGTCCTTATACACAAGTCGCGCTTCGAAGAGCTCAAAAACACGCTGGTCAGAGCCTACAGCCAGGTGAAAATTGGTAACCCGATCGACAAGAACACGCTGATGGGCCCGTTGATCGACGACTCCGCCATTGCGCGAGTCGAGGCCGCCTGCGCGGCCGTCCGGGAATCCGGTGGTGAAGTGCTCTGCGGCGGCGAACGTATCGACGGCCCGGGTCACTTCATTACACCTGCAATTGCGGTTGCGAAGAACGACTGGGATATCGTGCAGACGGAGACGTTTGGCCCGATCCTGTACCTGATCCCCTACTCGACGCTGGACGAAGCCCTCGCAATGCAAAATGGTGTCGTTCAGGGCCTGTCATCTGCGATTTTCACCGACAACCTGCAGAAGGCCGAGTATTTCCTGTCACATGCCGGATCTGACTGTGGCATCGCCAACGTCAACATCGGCACATCGGGTGCTGAAATTGGCGGCGCGT
>WTCH01000292.1 GCA_013138675.1 Woeseiaceae bacterium
CCCGCGCAATGTGCTGCCCAAGTCATATCTCGAGACCATTGGTGTCTACGTCAGCCTGCTGAATGACTGCCAATACTGTGTTGATCATCATTTCTCCGGACTGTCGCGGCTCCTGTCCGACGACGCGAGGGCCGCCGAGATTCGAAGTGCGCTCGATGACCGCAATCCTGCCGCAGCATTTTCGGGCCGGGAACTCGCCGGATTGCGGTATGCCGGGCGGCTGACAACGAGCGCAGCGGAACTGTCCGCCGGGGATATCGACGACCTTCGCAGCGCAGGTTTCGATGACGGTGAGATTCTGGAGCTCAATCAGGTAACGGCATATTTCGCCTACGCCAATCGCACCGTGCTCGGACTCGGTGTCAACACGGACGGCGATATCATTGGGCTGTCGCCCGGTGATGCCAGCGATCCCGGGAACTGGAGCCACGAATAAGCTGTTTTCAGACCGAAAAAATCGCCTGCTTTTGCGTTGCGTTTTTACAACAATTAGGTCGAAATTCCTCAATTTTAATTTGAATCCAGCCTAAAATATTGACAAATGGCAGTATTTCTGCGAGTTTTTGGTTTCGAAAGCGTAGCCTTTGAGCAACAAACTGGCAGCGCTTCGAGCAGTAAAACACCTTCAGGTACGGCTTGGCGGGGGACTCAGGGGGCCAGGAACCACGTGCTAACGTTGGTCGAAGAGCGGCTTCGAAAGAAGCCGCTTTTTTTGTGCCCGGCTATCTAGCTGGAAGGGGGCAGGATGCATTCTGAAAATCGACTTGCGTACTGGCGAGCGAATCTGCGGCTCGTCTTCGTTTGCCTCATCATCTGGTTTACCTGCTCGTACGGCTTCGGCATACTCCTTGTCGAACAGCTGAATCGCATCCGCATTGGTGGCTTCCAACTCGGTTTCTGGTTCGCCCAGCAAGGCTCAATCTACATATTCGTTGCGCTGATCTTTTTCTACGCCTGGCGCATGAACCACATCGATCGCAAGTTCGATGTCCATGAAGACTGAGCGGCAGCGATGAGCCTGCAAACGCTTACCTATATTGTCGTCGGACTGAGTTTCGCGCTGTATATAGGCATTGCGATTTGGTCACGCGCCCACAATACCGGCGATTTCTACATCGCCGGCAAAAGTGTCTCGCCTTTAGCCAACGGCATGGCAACCGCGGCCGACTGGATGAGCGCGGCGTCGTTCATCTCGATGGCGGGTCTCATTGCTTTTCTTGGCTACGACGCTTCGGTCTACCTGATGGGCTGGACAGGCGGGTATGTGCTGTTGGCGTTGCTGCTGGCGCCGTACCTGAGGAAGTTCGGCAAGTTCACGGTGCCGGAATTCATTGCAGAGCGTTACTATTCCAAGACGGCACGTATCGTAGCGGTCATTTGCCTGATCTTCATTTCATTCACCTATGTTGCCGGGCAGATGCGTGGCGTCGGTATCGTATTTTCCCGCTTCCTCGAGGTCGAGGTGACTATCGGCCTGCTGATCGGCATGGGCGTTGTCTTCGTTTACGCCGTGCTCGGCGGTATGAAGGGCATCACCTATACGCAGGTCGCACAGTATTGCGTACTGATTTTCGCCTACACCGTGCCCGCGGTCTTTATCGCGATCCAGTTGACTGGCAACCCGATTCCGCAAGTCGCATTCGGAAGTGAGGTCGCCGGAAGCGGCACGGTTTTGCTGGACAAGCTCGACGATATCGTCACGTCGCTGGGTTTCGACCAGTACACCTCCGGTACCAAGAGCCGTATCGATGTCTTCTGCATAACGATGGCACTCATGGTTGGTACGGCCGGGTTGCCGCATGTCATCGTGCGTTTCTTCACCGTGCCCAGGGTTCGTGACGCCCGCATTTCTGCAGGGTACGCGCTGCTGTTCATTGCGATTCTGTACACGACGGCACCGGCCGTCGGATCCATGGCTCGCTACAACCTGCTTGAGACTATCCAGCCAGGTGAAGTCGGCGCGGTCGACGGCAACCTGGCGTATGACGAGCGGCCCGGGTGGTTCGAAACCTGGGAGCAGACAGGACTCGTCCAGTTCGATGACAAGAATGGCGATGGGCGCATTCAGTACTACAACGACGCTAATCCCGATTTCGAATCTCAGGCAGCAGACTACGGCTGGCAGGGCAATGAACTCAGTGTCGATCGCGACATCATGGTGTTGGCCAATCCCGAGATCGCTGGCCTGCCAAACTGGGTGATCGCACTGGTCGCGGCGGGCGGCATCGCGGCGGCCCTATCAACCGCGGCCGGCCTGTTGCTCGTCATCTCGGCGGCGGTTTCGCACGATCTGATCAAGGGCATTGTGGCGCCACATATTTCCGAGAAGAACGAACTTCTGGCCGGGCGTATCGCGGCCGCATTCGCAATTCTCATTGCGGGCTACCTGGGCTTCGATCCACCCGGCTGGGTTGCGCAGGTTGTGGCTTTTGCATTCGGGCTCGCGGCGGCGTCACTGTTCCCGGTCATCTTTCTCGGCATCTTTTTCAAGCGCGTCAACAAGCAGGGCGCAATCGCAGGTATGCTCACCGGGCTGTTGTTTACCTATGGCTACATCGAATATTTCAAGGGTTTGTTCTTGAAATGGGCGGGCGCACCCTGGGGCGACAATGCTGCGGAGTTCTGGCTATTCGGGATTTCCCCCGAGGGCATCGGCGTTATCGGCATGTGCCTGAACTTTATCGTCGCGATCTCTGTCAGTTACATGACCGCGCCGCCTCCGGAGCGCATTCAACACATGGTCGAGCACATTCGTGTGCCGCGACATTTTGACGAGGAACATGCATGACCACCCGATCACTCCTATCCGTGCTTGCCATGTCGTTGCTTTCTGTTGCCGGGGTTCGCGCTGCGGAGTTGACTGCCGAGGAACAGCGCATGGCTGACTGGATCGATGCTCACGCCGAGGATGCAATCGCGTTACTTGAAGAGACGGTCAACATCAGCAGTGGCACGATGAACCATGATGGTGTCCGCGAAGTGGGTCGCGTCATGCAGCGCGAACTCGACTCGCTCGGTCTGGCGACTGAATGGATCGACATGCCTGCCGAAGTCAATCGGGCGGGGCACCTGTTCGGACGTAAAGACGGCGAGGGCAAGAGAATATTGCTGATTGGTCACCTCGACACTGTGTTCGAAGCCGATGACGCGTTCCAGGGCTTCAAACGGGATGGCGACAAGGGCAGTGGCCCGGGTGTCGATGACATGAAATCGGGCAATATTGTTATCGTCTACGCGCTGAAGGCACTGCAGGAGATTGGTGCGCTCGAGAGCATTCCGGTTGTTGTGGCGTACACGGGTGACGAAGAGAAATCTGGTTCCCCATTGTCCATTTCGCGTAAGGACCTGATCGAGGCGGGGCAATGGGCAGATATCGCGCTTGGTTTCGAAAGCGCCATTCACTACGACGGCCAGGACTGGGCCACGATAGCCCGGCGCAGCTCGAGCAGCTGGATACTCGAAGTTGAGGGCAAGCAAGCGCATTCGTCCGGGATTTTCGGCGAAAACGTCGGGGCCGGTGCGATCTTCGAGGCAGCACGAATTCTCGACGCGTTCTACGACGAGGTGCGCGGCGAGGAGCGTCTGACGTTTAATGCCGGGACGATACAGGGTGGCACCGACGTCGAATACGACCCGCAACAGAACCGGGGGCGCACGTTCGGCAAGACCAACGTCGTGCCACGAAAAGTCGTCGTGCACGGCGGTATCCGGACGATTTCGATCGATCAGCTCGAACGGACGCGCGACAAGATGCGGGCAATCGTCGCCAATAGTCATCCACATACATCGGCCAGCATTAGTTTCCGCGACAGCTATCCACCCATGGCGCCCACAGAGGGCAATGCCCGTTTGCAGGTCAGCCTGTCCGAGATTAACGAGGCACTGGGTCGCGGACCCATGCCATCGCTCGATCCATCACGGCGCGGCGCGGCCGATATATCGTTCGTCGCGCCCTACACCGATGGCCTGGCCGGTCTTGGGGCCCTCGGCAGGGGCGGGCACACGCCGAATGAGAGCATTGACCTGACATCATTGCCGCTCGCGATCAAACGCGCGGCCATATTGATGTACAGGTTGGGAGCCGAGCAGCAAGCGGAGTAAAGTACCCGGGCAATGAGTCACGCTCACCACAACAGCAATATGCGTCGGGTAATCATCGCGCTGGTCCTAACCGGCACGTTTATGGTTGTCGAGGTCGTCGGCGGAATCCTGTCCGGTTCGCTGGCACTGCTCGCTGATGCAGGCCACATGCTTACTGACACGATGGCGCTCGCTCTTGCCGCCGTCGCGTTTCAGGTCAGTAAGCGTCCGGCTGACACAACACTCACCTATGGTTATCAGCGTTTCCAGATTCTCGCCGCGTTCGTCAACGGCTTGAGCTTGTTGTTCATCGTCGGCTGGATTCTTTACGAAGCAGTCAATCGTTTCATCGCGCCGCAGGAAGTCATGGGCGAGATGATGCTGATCGTGGCTGTAGCCGGCCTCGTTGTGAATATCATCTCGTTTACCGTGTTGCACGGCGGTGATAAGGACAATCTGAATATTCGCGGAGCGGCCCTGCATGTCGCAGGTGACCTGCTCGGCTCCGTTGCCGCGATCGTGGCGGCCGTGGTCATTATTTACACGGGCTGGATGCAAATCGACCCGATTCTGTCGATTGCTGTAGCAATACTGATCCTCAAGAGCGCCTGGGTACTCGTTAAGCGCAGCGCGCACGTACTGCTCGAGGGCGCACCTGAGTGGCTGGACATCGACACCATGCGTGAGCACCTCATCGGGAAGGTCCCGGAAGTTGCGAGTATCCATCACGTTCATGTCTGGGGTTTGACGCCGCAGGATCTGATGCTGACGATGCACTTGTGCGTCAGCACCCAGCCGGAGAATCCGACTGACATCATTCGCAGGGTGAAAGTGCAGTTACGCGAGGAGTACGGCATCGGTCACTCGACCATCGAGATCGAGGTCGACGACTGCGCTGATCATTAATTGCACCTGTGGGAGCGGCTTTAGCCGCGACTGTCGCGGCTCACGGTGTGGCCCCATTGGGCAAAGCCGCTCCTACAGTTCTATGTATCAATCCACAGGCTGGACGTTTCCGATGTAAGGCAAAGTGCGGTTCTCTTCCGCGTAGTCGAGTCCGTAGCCGACCACCCACTCGTCGCCGATGTCGAAGCCCACGTAGTCAATGTCGACATCCACTTCCGCGCTCTCTGCCTTGTGCAGCAGGGTGCAGGTCTTGATCGATGCCGGGAAATGCGATTCGAGCATGCCGATGAGGTAGGTCAGCGTGTGACCGGTATCGACGATGTCTTCGACAATCAGCACGTGACGTCCCTCGATATTGCCGCGGACATCCATGACGAGTCGTACTGCGCCGCTCGTGCTGCCGGCACCGTAACTAGAGACGGCAATGAACTCTATCGTGCGCGGAATGGTCATGTTGCGCGACAGGTCGGCAAGAAATATGAAGGAGCCTTTGAGGACGCCAATCAGCACAACTTCGCCGGCATCTGCATAGTCAGCAGAAATTTGTGCCGCGAGTTCGCTTACGCGTTTTCGGATAACCGATTCCGAGATCAACTCAGGTGGGAGGGCGTCAGTCACGCGGGATTTCCTTGGGGGCCGAATGCGGTAAGGTAGCACAACATGAAACGCTCAATCGCCATCGCCGGAAATATGGGCACGGGAAAATCGACGCTCGTCGAGTTTCTCTCCCACACCTACAACGTCACGCCGTTCTACGAGCCCAACGACGAAAATCCTTACCTCGCCGACTTTTACAAGGACATGAAAGCCTGGGCATTTCAGTCGCAACTGTACTTTCTGAGTAACAAGTTTCGTCTGCATCAGGAACTGGACCGGCAAGATGGCGTGGTTGCGCTTGATCGAACCATTTTCGAGGACGCTGAAATCTTCGCGACCGCATTGCATCAGATGCGCAAGATATCGAAACGCGACTGGGCGACCTACCAGAGTTTCTACGCTGCAATCCTGGATGCTATCCGGCCACCCGACCTGATGATCTACCTGCGTTGTTCGATGCGGCCGCTGCGGCAGCGCATCCGGCTGCGCGGGCGCAAGATGGAGCAGGACGTGCCGCTGGCTTACCTGAAGCGCCTCGAACGCTTGTACGACAGCTGGATAGAGTCCTATGACATGAGCGATGTCCTGGTACTTGAGACAGATGATCTCGACTATATCCACGACCTGGTGCATCGGCTGGACGTGATGAAGCGAATAGAGGCGGTGTTACCTGTGTCGCACTTTTGACCTATGCGTAGAATCCACTATTGCAATTACTAATGCGAATCATTATCATTTACCACAATCCACCGAAACCACCGTAAAAACCGACAGTTATGGATACAAACGGCAAATCGCTCGCCTCCCTGAAACGGGGGCAGAAAGGCATCATCGCATCGGTTAACGTGACCGACCCGCTGGTACTGCGCCTGATGACGCTAGGCCTTGTTGAGGGCACCGAGGTTGAACTCGCGGGCAGTGCGTTGGGTGGTGACCCGATGGAATTCCGCCTGTTTGGTTGTGGTATTTCCCTGCGCCAGGAGCAAGCGCGCAGCTTTACCGTCTCGTCCCTCGAGTCCGGTGACTAAGACGTCCGAAACCCGGATTCCCTTATCTGACATTTCCGTAAGCCGGCGACCTTCCGCCAGCATCGCGGTTGTCGGTAGTCCCAATTCCGGCAAAAGCACACTCTTTAATCGCCTTACCGGTCTGCGGCAGCGCATCGGCAATTATCCGGGCGTCACGGTCGAGAAACACATTGGCACGCTGAAATCGGACAACAAGACGATAGAACTCGTCGACTTGCCGGGCACTCACGGGCTTAGCGCTCATTCCTTTGAAGAACAGATCGCGATCGACGTCATCTTCGGTCGCATGGAAGGCTCACAGCCGCCCGATGCCATCCTCGCGGTGGTCGACGCGACCAATCTCTACCAGGGACTGTACCTCGTACAGCAGTTGCTGGATCTCGAGCGGCCGATCGTCGTCGCGCTGACGATGTCGGACGCGGCGAAGACCAGCGGCGTTGTCATCGATATCGATGCGCTCGCCGAGCGCCTTAGTGGGATAACGATATGCCGGGTTGTCGCAACGACCGGGGAGGGCATCAACGAACTTCGCAATGCACTCGTCGATCTGGCAGACCAACCGGCGCCACAACCGACGACGGCATGGCCGGAGCTGTCGAACGTAGCGCAAGAACTCGCGAACGCGGCCACGGTGCCGTTGAGCATTGCCGAGATCGAGCGTCTCATAGTGGATGGTGCGACGGGTGCGAACCAGAACGTGCTCGATTGCCTTGGTGCCGACGCCGCGGAGCGCGTTGAACGCTACCGCGAAGAGCTGTTCGGTTTCGAGCCACCGCTCGCCAGGGAAGCCCGGGTTCGTTACAAGTGGGTCCGCGAGGTATTGCAGGAGGTGCAGCAAAAGGCGCCACCGTTTTATTCATGGCGAACGCGACTTGGCGCATTTCTCAACCGACCGATTCCCGGCACGATCGGTCTGTTTCTTGTCATGGCCATCGTATTTCAGGCCGTGTTCGCATGGGCAACACCGATCATGGACCTGATCGATAGTGGCGCCGCGGTACTAGGTTCTGCTGTTGCCGCAAATTTGGGCGACGGTGCGTTTGCCAGCCTGATTTCAGACGGTGTGATAGCCGGTGTTGGCAGCGTGATCATTTTCCTGCCGCAAATCCTCATCCTGTTTGTCTTCATCATCCTGCTTGAAGATTCGGGCTACCTTGCTCGTGCGGCCTACCTGATGGATCGTGCCATGCGCTCGGTCGGCCTGTCGGGCCAGTCAATCATTCCGATGATATCGAGCTTCGCCTGCGCGGTACCCGGCATCATGGCGACGCGCGTCATCCCAAATCGTCGCGATCGAATTGCAACAATTCTCGCCGCGCCGTTTATGACGTGCTCTGCGCGACTACCGGTTTATGCGCTCCTGATCGCCGCGTTCGTGCCTGCCCAGGACGTCGGGTTTCTCAACCTGCAGGGGTTGGTGCTGTTCGGCCTCTACATATTCGGCATCATTGGCGGCATTCTGACGGCCCTGCTGATCCGGAAAACTGCGTTGCGCGGCCCGAAACAACCGTTCGCGCTCATGCTGCCGGAGTTCAGGCGGCCGAATATCCAGACTGTGCTAATTCAGCTATATGGACGTGCGAGGGTATTCCTGTATCGCGCGGGTACAGTCATCTTCGCCGTGGCCGTTGTCGTATGGGCTCTGGCCTACTATCCGCGCGCGACGGACATCGACCCGATGCTCACGGAGAACCAGGCCGCGGCAGCGCAACTCGAGCAGAGCTGGCTGGGTCGCGCCGGTAAATCTGTAGAGCCTCTATTTGAACCGCTGGGCTGGGACTGGCGCGTCTCGTCGGCGGTCATCGCTGGTTTCCCGGCGCGCGAGGTTGTCGTCGCCGTACTTGGAACGGTCTATGCAGTCGGTGATGACGCCGATGAAGCGTCGCTTACAGAGCGTCTCCGCGCTGCAACCTGGCCTGACGGTCGACCTGTGTACACCCTGCCGATGGTGCTGGGGCTGCTTGTTTTCTATGCCTGCTGCCTGCAGTGCGCAGCGACACTCGCCGTCATTCGGCGTGAGACAAATACGTGGCGCTGGCCTGTGTTCGCGTGGGTGTATATGACGACGATTGGCTACGTCGGCGCGTTGCTCATATTCCAGCTTCTGTAGGG
>WTCH01000156.1 GCA_013138675.1 Woeseiaceae bacterium
ATACGCTGGCCGACGACTTCAAGAGAATGATGGATCAGCGCCTGGTCAGCGCGGTTCACGACTATCACATCTACAACCTGGCTGTTCGTTACGGAAAATCAAACCCGCACAGCTCAGTGGGCTACTACATTCATCCGCGCGTAACGAAAATTGTCGTGGACTGGCTACAGTCCGACCTTATCCAGGACCCACCTAAATACACTTTGTAACGATGCGTTTCTCGGCTCGCTTGGGGTCGTCAATAGTCTCGTAGAAGTCCTCAACGTACTTAAGAATGTTGCGCCGAGTCGTTGATGTCAGCTCGAGTTGGTCATTGACCAGCGCCTCGAAGTCGTCGCGGTGATCGCGGAATTTTTGAAAAGTAACCCCAAGTTGGTCGATGTTTTCGCAGCGTCCGCGATATTTGCGCACTTTTACGCTGCTTATCCCAAATCGTGCATTCGGTGCGGCGTGCTTCGCATTGACAATGCCGGTCTGGTCGAAGTCATAGGGAATCGTGTAATACGGGCCGTCTTCACTCGTGAACAATGCCTGGTTGTGGCAACACTCTTCGTCAGGTGCCGTCGCTTTTGGGGAAAAGTCGGTATTGCCGACAAAGTACTGAAATACGGATGCGAGATTCAGGTCGGCGGGTCGGATTGAAGACACGGACACGAGCTCGACCGCCACGGGTTCACCATTGATGCGCTTGCCGATCCTGTCATCGTGTTCGATCAGGATGCCGTAGGTCTCAAGCTCGGTTTTCCGGTCCGTAAAAACGTACTTCATTTTCAACAGCCGCACGCGATAGCTGTAATCCGTGAGCACATTAAAGGCGCGGTAAGCCAGGTACTCGCTGATCACGGCCTGGTCATAGCGACCATTATTATTCTGGCAATGTGTGACGAGCTTCAGCTTGTCCTGTTTGTCGAACAGTGTGTCATTGGTCTGTGATTTCTTGAAATTGAAGCGCAACGGCGGGAACTTGCAGATATCGGGGTTACGTCGCCAGTTACCCCGTGTCCGGATAAGAACGTCAAGCTCGACAGTGGTGCCGTCGTCAGCCGTGAAGCGAAACTTGCCGTCGGCTTCTTCTTCGTCAGGACGCTCGCGGGACAGCATCGCGAATGGACCCTCGACCTCTACCTCAAGCGTTTCCTGGCTTGCGAACAGGGGATCAAAATCCTTAATATCCTTTGCGTAGGCCGCGAATGACGCAGGGAACAACGCTACAATAGTGATGGTCCAAATCAGGTACGGCATTACGACCTCGTGGTGGCAAACGACACAGGATGCAACAATTCTAGTAGGGATTCTGACATTTTGCATAATGCTTTTCTCAAATCAGCACTAGTTGTCACGTTCTTCTTCGTCGCGGCGCTGTCCGCAAGGGCGGGCGAGTGGCAATACGAAGGCGTATCGCGCGTCGTCGCGATCGCCGACATCCACGGCGCGTACGACGCCATGGTCGAAGCTCTTCTGGCTGCAGAGGTTGTCGACAAGGAGCTGGCGTGGTCAGCGGGCGATGCGCACCTTGTGATCGTTGGTGACATACTGGATCGTGGTCCCGATTCCCGTCCTGCGATGGATCTCCTCATGCGGCTCGAAGCCGAGGCAGAAGCCGGTGGCGGAATGGTCCATGTGTTGATCGGCAATCACGAGGCCATGAACCTGGTCGGAGATCTTCGCTATGTTTCAACGAGCGAGTATGCCGCCTTTGCGGACGATGAGCAGCCGGAAGAACGTGAGCGCTGGTTGGCCGCCTATGCGCAGCATCGTGCACCGAGTGGCCAGAGCCCGGAGGCGCTGGACGCAATATTTCGACAAAAATTTCCACCGGGCTATTTTGTGCACCGTCGGGAATTCGCCAGCGATGGCAAGTATGGCAAGTGGTTGCTGTCCAAGCCGGCAATCGTTGTCGTCAATGGCACGGCATTCGTACATGGTGGTCTGTCACCGATGGTGGAGGAAATCGGCCTTGAGGGTGTAAATGGCCGGCTGATCGGTGAGATGGCGGAGTACCTCAAGCATCTCGAGTTCTTGTATGAGGCCGGTGTCATGCTGCCGACGGATGCATTTCATGATCATCCGGCGATAGTGAGTCGCTACATGCCGCCACTCGATAGCAGCGCCGAAGTCCTGAAGGCGCTCGACGTGGTAAAGGTCCTCAACGACTCGAAGTTACACTCGCTTGATGGCCCGCTCTGGTATCGCGGCAATGTCGTCTGCAGCGAATTGATCGAGGTCGACAAGCTGTCGGGCGCACTTGAGGCCATCGGCGCCAATCGCGTTGTCATCGGCCACACGCCTACACCAGGTCGCCGTGTGCTCGAGCGCCTTGATGGCCAGATCATCGAAATCGATACGGGCATGCTGAACAACTACTATGGCGGCAGCGCCAATGTACTCGTCATCGATGCTGCAGGTGTGTCTGTCATCAATCAGGATAGCGAGACGGTCGCAGCACCTGTAGAGCATCCGCGCGAGGTGGGCTCGCGACCGCAGGGAAACCTGAGCTATGAACAACTTGAAACATTGCTCGCAAATGGCGAGGTTATCGTGCGCAGAAAGGATGATGCAGGCCGCGACATTGTCACTGTGAGCGATGGCACGTCGACGATCGAGTCGGTGTTCGGCAAACGCAAGGGACGCGGTTTCTACCCGGAAGTCGCCGCGTATCGGCTCGACAAGCTGATCAATCTCGAGATGGTCCCAGTGACCGTCGTTCGAACTGTCGAAGGTACCGAAGGCTCACTGCAGTTTCTGCCGAAAAACTGGATCGATGAGCTCAAACGCCAGGAAGATGGCAGTGGTGGTTCCGGCTGGTGTGACATCAAAGAGCAGTGGAACGCGATGTTCGTCTGGGACGTCCTGACCCATAACAACCGCAGGAACGGCAGGAGCATTCTCTATAGCCTCGACCTGTGGCAGGTCATGCTCGTCGGCCACCAGGATGCGTTTGCCACGAGAAAAAGCGTGCCGGAGCGGCTCAAGTCAGTGCCCTATGAGGTCGGCCAGGGCTGGAAAGATGCCGCTGCGGGACTTACCGAAGCCACTCTGGCCGAGGCGTTGGGCGACGTGCTCGACGAGAAGCGAGTTCGGGCACTCGCCGCACGTGCCACGGCGCTGGCTGAGCAATAAAGTAGCCTGAATAAAGGCTAATTTCCTTTCAAAAACAACCGCTTGAGCGCATACTGTACAAATACACAGTACGCGAATTGAGTGGTCAAATTCATGCCCTGCAAACAAGAAGTCGCCGAGCGTCTCGGTGCGAAAATCAGCGAATTGTGCAGCTACATCTACGCGGCAGAGCATCGTCTGCTGACCCTGATCAGGGAATTTGATGAGCAGGAAGGCTGGGCCGATTTCCAGCGGAGCAGGGC
>WTCH01000125.1 GCA_013138675.1 Woeseiaceae bacterium
CCGAAGTCCGGCATGAACAGGCTGTCACCGACGAATACAGCTGAACCGACTCGGTAACTGACACTGTCGTTTGTGTGCCCAGGCGTCGCAATCACCTCGCAAGCGAGGTCACCGATATTGAAGGTATCGCCGTCCGAAAACAGGCGATCAAACTGATGACCATCGGATAAGAAATCGGCGCCGAGATTAAACACCGGCCCGAAGTGCGCCTGCACCTTGCGAATGCCCTCGCCGATCGCGACGGAGCCGCCAATCTTCGACTTGATGTACTGTGCACCGGTCAGGTGATCGGCATGCGCATGGGTCTCGAGTATCCACTCCAGCCCCAGTTTCTCTTTGTGCACGTACTCGATGATGACGTCAGAGGGCGCCGTGTCGAGGCGACCAGACACCATCGAGTAGCCCACGACCGGGTCGACGATAGCTGCGTGGCCGCTCTGCTCGTCTGAGATGACATAGCTCAACGTTCCTGTTGGCTCGTCGTAAAAATGCTGAATGCGCGGCTCGCTCATGGATTCAAGAACGCCGGCACTTGTGCCGGCGTTCCTTAGGTCTGCATTCAAACGCGATTAAACCTTGGGTGCCCAGACTGAACACCAACCTTTTGCGCTAACGGCTTTACCCGGGAAAATCTGGCAGGGGCGCCACTCTTCGCCGTCATTGCCCTGAATCAACGCGCAGTTGGCGCAGGTCTGGTCGGCGGCCGGATTGGCACGCGTTGCAGCATCTACCGTGCTGGCGTCATGCGTATACTTCATGGCGCCGGCCATGGCATCGTCTTCGGCGAGATGCGGCAAATCCTGCGCAAACGCTCTGCGTCCGGGGCTTGCCAGTGCGCCGGCAACGGCTACAGCTGATAATTGGATAAATTTGCGACGGGCAATCTTGCTCAACGGAGTCTCCTTTAGTATTCGCTGGCTGGCCCGGAACCTGTCCGGGGCCAAGCATTCTAAAACGATAATGATCAAACTGCGACGAATTGTAGACGATGTTTCTGAACGGCAGCATAACGGGATACGCCTACGGTGCCAGGACAGCCGATTGTTGAGAATCATTATCATTAAGCGACTGTCACTGATGGCGTTTTTCGCGGCCACTAGTGCCCTGGCCACAACGCACGAGTACGTGGTAACGGTTGCTGAAGACCTGCGGCAGATTCAGGTTGTGGCCCGGTTTGGTGCAGCAGTGAAGGACGTATCCGCACGCTCGCGCAGCGCCAGTGAATTCCTGATCAGCGCACATGACTGCGATCGCGACAGCGCGCTGCCGGTCGCGCCGCGCCTGGTGATCCCCAACAGCGGCCTTCGTTGCCTCGCCTATCGCGTTGATCTCGAAAAGGCCGCCAAGTTAAACAGACGTAGCAACCCCGATGATACGAATGCGCTGATCGTGCGCATACCTCTTTGGATGTGGCGTCCGCGGCTTCGCGGGGCAGACGAGGTCATTGTGTCATTCGAATTGCCTGACGGTGTCGATGTGTCGGTGCCGTGGCAGCCGCTGGCCGATCGCGAAGATTCCTTCCGACTGACATCTTCGCCACAAAGCGGTTCGGCCATCGCGATCTTCGGCGACTTTACGGCTGAGACGGTGCGCGTTGCCGATGCCGATCTGCGCATCGTGTCAGTACCGTCACGTACTGACACGATCAGTGCCGAGGTCATCGACTGGATCCGCCAGACGGCAGAACACATCACCCTGGCCTATGGTCGTTTCCCGAACCCACACGCTCGCGTATTGCTGCTACCGGTTGCAAACTGGCGCGGCGAATCGGCTGTTCAGTTTGGGCGCGTTGTTCGCGATGGTGGCGAGACGATCGAACTGATGGTCGATCCGACCAAGCCCGAGGAGTCGTTCGTCGGCGATTGGACCGCCACGCATGAATTCTCGCATCTGATGCTGCCGTACATCGATCGCAGCGAACGCTGGATTTCCGAGGGCTTTGCGCAGTACTACCAGAATATTCTGCTCGCCCGTGCCGGGCGTTACACGCAACAGTTCGCGTGGCAGAAGCTCAATGATGGGCTCGTACGCGGCCGTGACTCGGCCCCCGACCTGTCGCCCAACGAAGCGGCAGATGGCGAAGAGCGCAACACGCGAATGAAAGTCTATTGGAGCGGTGCCGCGCTGGCCCTGTTGGCGGATGTCGAATTGCGGCGGCGCTCAGCTGGAGAGGAGTCTCTCGATCACGTCCTCGGGCGGTTTCAGTCGTGCTGCCTGCCGTCCCGGCGAACCTGGACCGGTCTGGAATTGTTCGAAAAATTTGATTCCCTCATTGACGAACCCCTGTTCGTAGACCTGTACCTGCGCCACGCCGATGTGGTCGGGTTTCCAGAGTTCCGGCCATTGCTCGACCGGCTCGGCGTTGTTGTGGCCGGGCCGGAGGTCCGCCTCGCGGACGATGCTGAGCTCGCCGAAATTCGAGATTCACTGACTGCACGACGATATACTGGCGAGTCGGGCAAGTAACAGCGTCAGCACTATGGCTGCAAGTAGTCGCGCAGTTGATATAAGCAGAGTTTCGAACGGCCAGCGGGCGGCACAAAGTGACAGTGTTGCCGTCGAGGAGCCGCTCGAAATCCGTCTTGCGTTTTCGACGCCCGACGGCCGCTCGACGCGCAGCATTTCGATCACGATGCGTACCCCCGGCAATGACCATGAGCTTGCAGCCGGATTCCTGTTTGGTGAGTCGATCGTGCACAAGGCCAGTGATATTGCGTCGATCGAACTCTGTGGGCCACCTGCGCCCGACAGCGGTAACCACAACGTCGTTCGCGTCGAACTCGCCCCCGATGTCGAGGTAGACCTCGGCCGCCTGCAGCGCCATTTCTATACGACATCGAGCTGTGGCGTCTGCGGCAAGACATCCCTGGACGCATTGCGTGTCATTGGCGTTGAGTCCCTCAGTGGCAGCTCCGCCTCGTTTGGCACGGCGACATTGACCGGCATTCCGGACAAGCTCCGTACCGCACAAACCACATTCGATGAGACGGGTGGGCTGCATGCCGCCGCCGCCTTCGATTCGGCAGGGAATCTCCTCGTGACAATGGAGGATGTCGGGCGGCACAATGCGGTCGACAAAGTGATCGGTTCTCTTTTTCTGCAGGGCCGGTTGCCTGGCGCGGAACTCGGCCTCATGGTGTCCGGGCGTGCCAGCTTCGAATTGACACAGAAAGCACTGGTCGCGGGCATGCCATTGCTGGCCGCAGTGAGCGCACCGTCCAGCCTTGCCGTGCAACTGGCCAGCGAATTTGATTTGACGCTGGTTGGGTTCCTTCGCGGTGAGACGTTTAACATTTACTCCGGCCAACATCGGATCACGGAATGACACACGAGCCATACGACAAAAAGACAGCCAGCGACATCGTCACGAGCTTTGGTGCACGCCCCGAAATGCTGGTGCAGATCCTGCACGCATTCGTGGACAGGTTTGCCTGGATTTCCGAGGACGCCATTCGGCAACTGGCGGCCGAACTCAACCTGTCGCGTGCCGAGGTCCACGGCGTGGTCAGTTACTACCACGACTTTCGCACCGAGGCGCCTGGCAAGCACATCGTCAAGATCTGCGCGGCAGAAGCATGCCAGGCGATGGGCAGCCGCAAGCTGTCGGCGCACGCTACAGCGGAACTCGATGGAGAAGATGTCACGCTCGAGCCCGTGTATTGCCTTGGCAACTGCGCCTGCTCGCCCGCGATAATGGTCGATGGCAAGACTTACGGTCGAGTGAGCAACGAACGGTTTGACGAAATCATGGCTTCGCTCGGGGAGTCCGGCTGATGGCAACAAGAGTCTATGTCCCACGCGAGACGGCGGCGGTATCCGTTGGCGCCGACGATGTCGCCATCGCGATCGCTCGTTGCGCCAAGGAAAACAGCGAGAGTATCGAGCTTGTACGAAACGGATCCTGGGGCGCGACCTGGCTCGAACCGCTGGTTGAGGTGCTTGTCGACGACAAACGAATCGCCTATGGCAATGTCGCAGCGGGAGATGTGCCCGCGCTGTTCGATGCCGGCTTCCTGCGCGGTGGCGAGAACAAAAACCGTCTCGGCGCGATCAACGAAATTCCCTACCTGATCAACCAGGATCGCTGGACGTTCTGGCGCTGTGGCCTCGTCGAGCCCCTCAATATCGACGACTTCCGGGCACACCAGGGATTCAAGGCGTTTGAGAAAGCTGTCGGGATGGGCGCAGAAGCGGTCATTGAGGCCGTAAAGACATCGGGCCTGCGCGGTCGTGGTGGCGCGGGTTTTCCAGCGGGCATCAAGTGGCAGACTGTCGCGGACGCAGAAGGCGAGCAGAAATACATAGCCTGCAACGCTGATGAAGGCGACAGCGGTACGTTTTCCGATCGCATCCTGATGGAGGGCGATCCGCTCGGACTGATCGAGGGCATGATGATCTCCGGCTTTGCGGTCGGCGCAACGCGCGGCTACATCTACCTGCGCTCCGAGTATCCGCTCACACATTCGATACTGTCGCGTGCCATCGATACCGCGCGTGACGCGGGCTGGTTGGGTGAGAACATCCAGGACAGCGGCTTCGACTTCGATATCGAACTTCATCTCGGCGCCGGCTCGTATGTCTGCGGCGAGGAAACAGCGATGCTCGAAAGCCTGGAAGGGAAACAAGGCATCGTGCGCTACAAGCCCCCACTGCCGGCGCACGAAGGACTGTTCGGTGCACCGACCGTAGTCAACAACGTCGTGACGCTCGCGTCAGTGGCCAACATCATGAATCTCGGCGGCGAGAAGTACGCATCGTTTGGCGTCGATCGTTCGAAAGGCACGCTCGCTTTTCAGCTTGCGGGCAATATCAAGCGAGGCGGCCTGGTCGAGAAGGGCTTTGGCATCACGCTGCGCGAGCTGATCGAAGACTGGGGTGGCGGGACCGCCAGTGGCCGACCCGTAAAGGCGGTACAGGTTGGCGGACCCCTCGGTGCCTACCTCCCGGCCGAGCAGCTCGACACGCCGCTCGACTATGAAGCCTTCATCGAAATCGGTGCCATGGTCGGGCACGGCGGTATCGTCGTCTTCGACGACACCGCAAATATGGCGCAACAGGCCCGTTTTGCGATGGAATTCTGCGCGATCGAGTCTTGTGGCAAATGCACACCGTGCCGCATTGGCTCGACCCGTGGCGTCGAGGTCATAGACCGCATGATTGCAGGCACAGAGCGCGCAGCGAACTACGACCTGCTGGTCGAATTGTGCGACACGATGGAGGGTGCATCGTTATGTGCAATGGGCGGAATGACACCCTTTCCGGTACGGAGTGTCTTAAAATACTTCGCAGAAGATTTCGCGTCTGCTGTGGGGGCTGACGAATGAACAGGGTCAGACAGGAAGACCTCGGCACGCCGGCATCCGGCAGCACGGATACGGTGCAGGTCGAGATTGATGGACTGCCCGCGACCGTAAAGGCCGGGACCAGCATTCTGCGTGCGGCACGTGAGTCGGGCGTCGACATTCCGAAACTGTGCGCTACCGATAGCCTCAAGCCATTCGGCTCATGTCGCATGTGCCTCGTCGAGGTTGAGGGTCGCAAGGGCTACCCCGCTTCGTGCACCACGCCGATCGAGGCTGGCATGAAGATCCGCACCCAGACTGAAGCACTCGCGCAATTGCGCCGCAACGTCATGGAGCTGTACATCTCCGACCACCCGCTCGACTGCCTTACCTGTGCGGCAAACGGCGACTGCGAATTGCAGGACATGGCTGGGGCCGTCGGGCTGCGCGAGGTGCGCTACGGATTTGAAGGTGAGAATCACCTCGATGCCGGGGTCGACTCCAGTAACCCTTACTTCCAGTTCGATGCCAGCAAATGCATCGTGTGCTCGCGCTGCGTGCGCGCCTGCGATGAGGTCCAGGGAACTTTTGCGCTGACGATCCAGGGGCGCGGCTTCGATTCCAAAGTCTCGG
>WTCH01000356.1 GCA_013138675.1 Woeseiaceae bacterium
GGTAACGACCACATTAATGGCGCTGGGCGCAAGCGACACGCAACATCCACTCGCCATGCACATGCTCGGAATGCATGGCATCGCGTCAGCGAATTACGCGGTCGAAGATTGTGATTTCCTGATCGCCATTGGCGCACGTTTCGACGACCGTGTCGCGGGTAACCCGGAGCAATTCGCTCACAATGCGAAGAACATCGCGCAGTTCGATGTCGATATCGCCGAGGTTGGCAAGGTCAAACGCGTTAACTGGCACCAGGTCGGTGTACTCGATCGGGATCTCACGGACTTGCTTGAGTACGGCAGGAGAATTGAGTTCCAGAGGGACTATTCGACTTGGCACAGCGAGATCGCGCATCTCAAGAGAGAGCACTGCCTGAACTACGATCGCGACAGCGAGATGATTCAACCGTATGCCGTCATCGAGGAAATCAACCGCCACACCAAGGGTGAAGCGATCATTTCGACGGGCGTAGGCCAGCACCAGATGTGGGCAGCGCAGTACTTCGATTACGCGGAGCCGCGTTTGTGGCTCACGTCGGGCAGCATGGGCACGATGGGCTTCGGCCTGCCGGCCGCGATCGGCGCCCAGTTCGCCAGGCGCGACCGGGTCGTCGTCGACATCGATGGCGACTCCAGCATTCGCATGAACATTGGTGAGCTCGAAACGGCGACGACCTACGGACTACCCGTGAAAGTCGTCGTGATCAACAACTACGGCGACGGCATGGTGCGGCAATGGCAGAAGCTGTACTACGACAGCCGCATGTCAGGCAGCGACAAGTCGCTGCACAGCAAGGACTTCGTCAAAGCCGCCGAGGCCGATGGCTTCAAGTTCGCAAGAAAGCTCGAAAAGCCGGCCGACATCGCCGGGACCATCAAGGAATTCATGGAGTTCGACGGCCCGGCATTCCTCGAGGTCATCATCGACCCCGACGCGGGCGTCTACCCGATGGTCGGCCCTGGGCTCAGCTACGACAAGATGATCACGGGTGACTTCATCAAGAGTCGCGACAAACCATCGGACGAGACGCCCGGTCCCAGCGAGATGTTCTAGCTTGCTTGTAGGAGCGGCTTGAGCCGCGACAGCTAATCCGTCTTCGCCTGAAGCTCCGTCGACATCGTGCCGCAATCGATCGAATGATGGATTATGTTACATAAATACTACACAAACTCTCCGTAACGGGATTCGAGGTATTTGTGAGCGTCGTCACGCTAGCCAATTTAGGTCTGAGTACACTGGGCCGAACCTCGATATCAAGCCCTCCGGAGCCTGACCATGAAACGCACAACTTTCAGCACTCTGATACCCCTTATTCTCCTTGCCGGATGCAGTGGCACCACTGGCGGCTATGGCGGCCCGGGCGACAACAATCCACCGCCACCACCGCCGGCCGGATTCACGATTACGTCGGCGAACGGCGCGCAGGTGACTCAGGTCGCATACGAGTCGGTTTTGAGCAGCGGCGACATCGCCGGCATGGCCGGAAACACCGGGCTCACCGCAAATAATGGCGGCGTATTCGCAATGTCGCCCGCGCAACAGAAAGCCAATGGCGCTATGCAGATGACGTCGCTGCCACCTATGGTTACACCTTGTGCGTCAGGCACCGGCACTCTCACAGTTACGCTGGACATCGTCGATTTGAACGTGTTCGCAGCCTTTATGCTGTCGCCGGGAGACACGATCCTGAGCGAGTATGCCGCTTGCATCGACGTTGTCGGCGAAACAATTGATGGCACGATCGACTCCACCGTCGGTGCATTCGAGGGCAGTATTCTGGGTGCCTACAACATGACGATGACGATGACCTTCACCGACTTCCAGGTCGCGACAGCCGAAGATGTGTTCACGGCCAATGGCGACGGTACGGCGACGCTCAATACGCTGACGCCGCTGTATCTAGAGACCTCCATCAGCGGTAATTCGATAACGACGGACTCGAATAGTGCCACTGAGACACTCACCGCTTATTCGTCGGCACAGACGTTCGACGCGAGAGTAAGCCCCTCGCCCTATACGATAACGGGGGCCGGCACACTGGATAGCACGCGTTTGTCCGGCGTCGTTAGTTACTCGACAGAGACGACGTTTACGGGCTTTAACGCCGATTATCCCACTGGCGGCGCATTGCTTGTTGCCGGAGATACCAGTAGTGCGCGCCTGATCGCAGAAATGAATGGTATCGACGTCACGATCGAAATCTACTCGAACACGACCGGTACCGACATGCCTGACGACACCATTATGACGACCTGGGCTGAATTGGCGGCAATGTAGGAGCCCCGGCGTGGCTCTGGTATTATGTGAACTGGCGCAAGGACTGAGAGGCCGATTTACACCACATTGTAGAGGCCATGCTAATAACGCCGTCACGAGACAACTTGAATAAGATCGTCATCCTCAACCCCAAAGGGGGTTGCGGCAAGTCTACTCTCGCCACAAACATTGCGGCCTGTTACGCAGGTCGCGGCCCACAGCCCGCCATCATGGACTTTGACCCACAAGGGTCGACGATGGCCTGGTTGAAGCGCCGGCCCGATAGCCTGCCTCCCATCCATGGCATTGCGGCCTACAAGAAGTCCATGCAGGCGACACGCAGCTGGCAGCTTCGCGTCCCGGAATCCACGGTCGACCTGATTGTCGATTCGCCAGCAAGCATCGGTCACGATGATCTGCGCGAACTAACACGGGACTCATCAAGCATTCTCGTGCCGGTACTACCATCTGCGATGGACATAGATGCGGCTTCGAGATGCATCGCGGACCTGTTGCTGGTTGCCAAGGTCAACCGTAACGAAGGCAAGCTAGCCGTTATTGCTAATCGGACACGCAAGAACACCAAGAGTTTTGGTCGTCTGATGCGCTTCCTCGATTCACTCGGCATTCCGATCATCGCCGTGCTGCGCGACACTCAGAATTTTGTTCACGCTGCCGAACAAGGCATGGGCATACACGAATTGCCGCCAAGCCGTGTTCGTCCTGACAAAGAACAGATCGACAAGATCGTGACCTGGCTCGACGGCTGGGAAGCGCGCCGCAGGCGTGCGCTGCAAATTACAAGTATGAGAAGGCGACCCTTCTCAGGCGTGACACTGCTCAGAAAATCTCAGGCCAGCTCGGTCTGAATCGACGCGAACAGCTCCACGTCCACATTTCCGCCTGAAAATACTATTGCTGTCGTCTTGCCGGCCGTATCCACCTTGCCAGCAAGTATGGCCGCGAGGCCCGCGGCGCCGCCAGGCTCAACAACGATTTTCAGGTGCCGAAACGCGAATCGCATCGCCTCGCGCACTTCTGCATCGCTGACTGTCAGTCCGCATTTGACGTGCTCACTCATGATATCGAACGTCAGCTGGCCGGGCATGTCTGTCAGCAGCGCATCGCAAATCGAACGCGCGTCATCCCGAATCGCAACCCGCTCGCCGCTGGCGAGCGATCTCGCCGTATCGTCAAACTCTTCGGGCTCGACTGTGTACACGTCAACATCGGGTAAGCGTGACTTCAAGGCAATCGCGCTTCCCGCCGTCAACCCGCCACCACCGCAGTTGATCAGTACCGAGTCGACCGGTACGCCAAGCTCAACGGACTGATCCGCTATCTCGAGGCCGACGGTACCCTGCCCGGCGATGATTCGTACATCCTCGTAGGACGGTACGATTTCCGCACCGCGTTCGGCAGCGACGTCTCGCGCGATTGCCTCGCGGTCCTCGGTGTAGCGATCGTAGGTGATGATCTCGCCGCCTAGCCTGCGCGTGTTCTCGAGCTTGGCAGCCGGTGCATCCGCAGGCATTACAATCGCAGCATGGATACCCAGCAGCTTGCCAGCCAGTGCGACACCTTGCGCGTGATTGCCTGACGACCAGGCAACGACGCCTTTTTTAGCCTGCTCGGGAGTGAGCTGGCTGAGCAGGTTGTAAGCACCGCGGATTTTGAACGAGCCGATTTCCTGGAAACACTCCGGCTTGATCAATACGGTACCGCCTGCAGCCCTGTCCAGTTCGGCGCTTTGTAGCAACGGAGTCCTGACGACGACATCGCCCAGGCGTTCCGCCGCGGCTTCTATCTCAGCGATCCCGATCACGCGCTGGCGCCGTCGGCCGCGAGGCGATCAACTTTTGCGGCACATATGAAATCGTTATCCGACAAACCGCCGATCGCGTGGGTCGTGTAGCTCACGTCGCAACTCCCGTAGCTCACGGTAAGAACCGGATGATGCCCTTCGCTGATCGCGATCCACGCGACTGCGTTGGCGAATCCGAGCGAGCGGCTGTACGCGGGAAACTTGAAGTGTCGCGAAATCTCGAGACCGTCATCGCTCAGGGCCCAGTCCTCATGCAAGGCCTGTCTGAGCTCCTGAACCTGGTCGGCGCTTAGCGGCTCGACGCCACCTTCGCAGGGCTTGCAGTGTTTTTTCGCGAGGTCTGTGACCATTGAAGGACTATACAATATCGCCCGCTGGGGCGGGCTCCTACAGGCGGGCTCCCACAAAAAAAGCCGGCCCCGAAGGGCCGGCAGTCAGGAGACTCGAGGAGAGTCGCGAAGGAAGTAAGGAATGGCGCAGTACCTTCGGCTTATTGCAATGCCTGAGCGAACGGTTCGGGAGTAGAGGCAATATTGCCACCCTCAATAAAAAGCTTCAGGCTCACTCGACGCTCGAGCGCATAGCTGTCGACAGATTCGTCCTGGGCAGGCGCCTCGCCGTGTGCAGAGATTCTAATTTGCGAGGGGTTGATTCCTGCAGCGATCAGCTGCTCACGCACGAACTTGACACGCTTCTCGGACAGCTTGAGGTTGTAATCTGAGTCGCCACGTTCATCGGCAAAGCCGTCGAGCTGCACACGAACATCTCTCATCTGCGCAACCGCACCAGCCAGGTCGGCAAG
>WTCH01000022.1 GCA_013138675.1 Woeseiaceae bacterium
TGAGTTCGCTTGCGATCGTCGCCGATGAGCTCATGGAGACGATCCGCAATGCGCATCTCGCGCTCGAAGACTGTGTCGACGGTCGCGGCGGATCGGCGGCACTGGTTCGCGCCGGCGAACTCCTGCATCAGGCTCGCGGTGCATTGCACATCACGGAAACCTACGGCGCTGCACTTCTTACAGAGGAAATGGAACTCGGCTGCAAGTACCTGGCAGGCCTGCGAGCCGGCAAGGGTCGTGAGGACGGTCTCGATGCGCTAACCCGTGCGATGGTGCAATTGCCGATATACATCGAACGCCTGCTCAGTGGTGGGCGCGATATTGCGCTGGTTCTGTTGCCGATGCTCAACGACCTGCGCGCAGCGCGCAGCGAACCGCTCCTTTCCGAAGGCACGCTGCTGCTGTTAAACCTCTCGCCCAGTCGCGCGACGAAGGCAGCCGAAAAGCGTGAAGGCTCGGGCGAGGATCCGGTTGCGGTTGCTACGCGCCTGCGGCCGAAATTCCAGCTTGCGCTGCTTGGCTGGATCAAGGGTGGGGAGAATAAACGCCACATTGAGACCTTATCGTCAGTGTCGACAAAACTCGAGCAGGCCGCGACGCGCGATGACATGTACCAGCTGTACTGGGTCGTCGGCGGTGTGCTTGAGTCATTGCAGGATGGCGGCCTTGAGACCTCGGTCGCGCTAAAGCGGCTGCTCGGTCAGACGGACCGGCAGATTAAACGGATTATCGATGAGGGTATCGAGGCGTTCGATCACCACCCGATCGATGACCTTCTGAATAACCTTCTTTACTACGTCGCGCGATCCAGCACCTCCGGTGAGCGCATCGGCGAGATTCGAGCAGCGTTCAATTTGTCGGAACTGTTGCCGGGTGATGAGCAGGTCGAGCATGCACGCGAGGCGTTATCCGCGCCCAGCGTCAAACTCATGGAGACGGTCGCGGCGGCCATCAAGGAAGACCTGGCCCGCGTAAAAGACGTACTCGATATATTCGTTCGCACGGGCATGAACAAGCCCGCAGAGCTTGTTCCGCAACTCGAGTTGCTGAAGAAGATCAGCGACACACTCGGCGTGCTCGGCCTCGGTGAGTTGCGAGGCGACATCGATGGCGAGATTGATCGGCTCAAGACTGTCGTGGAACGTGGTGGCGGCGCATCGGACCAGATCATCCTGGATATCGCATCGACGCTGTTGCGCGTCGAGGATCGCCTCGACCAGCAACTCATTCGCCTGATAGTACCAAGGGACTTTGGTGACGACGGTGACGGCGAGGACCTGCCGCCGCAGGAAGCGGCCGATTACCAGCAAGTCGCGGAATCGGTCATGCGCGAGTGCATCATCAATCTCGCAAGAATCAAAGAGACCGTCGGTCAGAGCCTGGCGTCCCAGGCACCCTCACAAGGACTCGACAGCGTCCCGTCGCTAATACGAGGCATCAAGGCTGGACTATTGATGCTCAACAAGACCCGCGCGATGGAAATCGTTGATCGCGTTGGGCGCCTGATTACATTGACGCTTGCCGGCGATGGGGCATCGCGACTGTCGCAGAAAGAAACCGATCGCATGGCCGATGCCATTGTCAGCATCGAGTACTACATGGAGACGGTAAAAGCCGGCCGCAGCGAACCGTGGTACATGCTCGACAACGCCGAGGCTTGTCTCGCCGTCCTGCGCGACGTCGAACACCGACTGTCGCAGGAAGCCACGGCAACGCCCACAGTCGGACAGACACAAAAGCTCGATGTGGCCGAGGTTGCGAGGCAGGCCGAGGAAATGGCGATGGCCGAACAGACACGGATGCAGGCAACGGAAGTCATGCCGCTGCCAATCGTGGCGCCCGATGCCGAACACCTCGATCCGGAGTTGCTCGAGTTGTATATCGAGGAAGCGAAGGAAGAAGTCGCGTCAATCAAACGCAAGTTGCCAGCCTGGAAGGAAGAACCCGATGACATGGAAACGCTGATCACGGTTCGGCGTTCCTTCCATACACTCAAGGGCAGCGGTCGCATGGTGGGTGCAGAGCGCATCGGCGAATACAGCTGGACCGTTGAGAATCTGCTCAATCGCCTGATCAACCGAACGCTTGTGCGTACGCCCCCAATGGTGGACTTCATCATTGAGGCGGCCGCAGCGGTCCCAGAACTGATCGAGCAGCTCGAGGTTGGCACCGAACCGAGTGCCGATTTGAGCCTGCTAATGGCGCGGGCGACTGCCTTTGCTGAAGGCGACCCGAATGCGGCCGTCCTGACGATTTCGCGGCCCGACGAGGGAGCAATCGAGGAAGAAGAGCCTGGTCTGGAGATGGATCCGGTTCTGCTCGACATCTTCACGAAAGAAACAGCCGGACACCTCAAGGTAATCGTCGATTACCTCGCTGCTTGCGAAGGACACCAGCCGCCATTTGACGTGACGGACAAGCTGTACCGCGCGTGCCACACGCTGCATGGCAGCGCGAACATGGCCAATGTCGAACGAGGCGTGGCGGTCGCAGCGTCCCTGAACCGATTCGTGCGGCGCATCTATGATTACAAGGTCGGTTTCAAGAAGTCGGGGACTGATGCCTTGCGCGCGGCCGCAAGGGCGATCGGCACGATCGTTGGCGATATCAACAAACCTGATCGTACGCGCGCCGATTACACGGCACTGATCGACCATATCACCAAGCTGTCGGATGCGGTTCAGCCTGAAGACACCTACGCTACAGACGACGTTGTCGAAATTGCACCTGCCCCCGCTCCGACTCCTGACGTCGAAGACGTCCCGCAGCCAGAGGCTGAGGCAGTCTCCGACGAACCGGAATACGACGCGGAAATTGCGGCGATTTTCACGGAGGAATCGGCCGAGCTTCTTGAATCTACTGACAAGGCATTGCTCGAGTGGACGGGTAACAAGAAGTCGTCGCAGTCGATGGAAGAGCTCAAGCGTCACCTGCATACGCTCAAAGGTGGTGCGCGGATGGCCGGCATCACCGCAATGGGCGATCTGAGTCACGAACTCGAGACGCTGTTGATTTCGCTCGACAGCGGTCACGTCAAGTCAACTGCGGCGGTCGACGAGCTATTGCAGCAAAGCGTCGATGAGCTGCATCGCATGCGTGATGCCGTGATTGCCGGCAAGGCAGTAACGTCGGCGGGCGATCTCGAGAAGCGCATCCAGCAAGCCAATGCCGGATTTGAAGTCGCCGACGATTCCGAAGTCGAGACGGCACCGCCTGAGGCGGACGTAGAAGCTGCAGAGCCCGCCGAATTCACGATCGAACCCGAAGATACGGTCAGCATGGTTATCGTCGATACGCCGCTGGCTGATGAGCTCGCAGAGATCGCCAAGGCGCCTACCGTCGATTCGCCATCGCTGGAACGTGAACCAAAACCAGAACAAGCTGCACCGCCTGAGCCCGAGGCCACGCCGAGGAAAATGGTCACGGCGCCACCGCGCGAAGAGGAAGATGAACCAAAATCCGCGGCTGCGTCAGGCCGAGCCGAGCCGCGCCAGGAATTCGCACGGATCGACGCTGAACTGCTCGAAGATCTCCTGAACGCCGCCGGTGAGATCAGTATTTATCATTCGCGCCTGACACAGCAGGTCAGTTCGTTTGAATTCCATGTCGAAGAGTTAGAGCAAACCATCAGTCGCCTGCGCGGGCAGCTTCGTAAACTCGAGATCGAAACCGAGGCGCAGATCATGCACGGCCATCAGGACACATTGGTTGCACGTGATTTTGATCCACTTGAGCTCGATCGTTATTCGAACATTCAACAGCTGTCGCGCGCACTCGCCGAGTCGGCCAGTGACCTCAGCAGCCTCAAAGATCTGTTGCAGTCATTGACGACCGAGGCGGAAGGTCTGCTCGTGCAGCAATCTCGAGTGACCGCCGAATTGCAGGACGGCCTGATGCGTACGCGCATGGTGCCGTTCGAGCGTCACGTACCGCGGCTGACGCGACTGGTACGACAGATTGCCAAGGAGGCCGATAAGCGAGCCGAACTGGCTGTCGAGGGGGCGTCGGGTGAGCTCGATCGCCAGGTCCTCGATAAGATGTTGCCGCCATTCGAGCACATGCTGCGCAATGCCGTCGTGCACGGCATCGAGACATCCGACGAGCGCCAGAAGTCCGACAAGTCTGCAACTGGCCGCATCACCATACGCCTGCACCGCGAGGGCTCCGAGATGGTCATCGATGTTTCTGACGATGGCAAGGGGCTCGATGTCGACGCCATTCGGAGCAAGGCCTACGAGCTCGACATGCTCAAGCCGGATTCGAAAGTGACTGATGAAGAGATCATGGAACTGATCCTGACGCCGGGCTTTACGACGGCCGGCAAGGTAACTCAGGCTGCCGGGCGTGGTGTCGGCATGGATGTCGTCGCTAACGAAGTCAAAAAGCTTGGTGGTTCGCTGCGTATTTCGTCAGTTACAGGTCAAGGCACAAACTTCACGGTACGCCTGCCGTTTACGCTTGCCATCACACAGTCCCTGGTCGTTCGCACGGGCGAAGAAGTGTACGCGCTGCCATTACCGTCGGTCGAAGGCGTGGCAAGAATTCCACGCGGCGAACTCGAGAATCTGCTGAGCCAAAGCGAGCCGAGTTTTGAGTACGGCGAGGAAACTTACAAGTTCCGCCACCTTGGTATGTATCTTGGCGGGCAGGCTGCGAAGCTGCCTGAGGATGAACCCTTCATTCCGGTCATTCTTGTCCGTGCCGGTGAGTTCTCGGCCGCGCTCCTGACCGACGAGATGATTGCGAGTCGCGAAATCGTCGTCAAGACCATCGGGCCGCAGCTTGCGAGCATCCGTGGCATTTCCGGGGCGACTATTCTTGGCGATGGCCGCATTGTCCTGATTCTCGATATCGCGGCCCTGGTTCGCACGGGAGCGCCTGTTGTCGAGCTACAGAAAGCCGCGCCGACACCTACGGATGATCGACCGCTGGCGCTCGTTGTCGATGACTCGATTACGGTGCGGCGCGTGACTGAACGCTTCCTGCAGCGTAACGGCTTGCGAGCCGTCACGGCCAAGGACGGGCTTGACGCAATCAGCGTCCTTTCCGAACACAAACCCGACATCATCCTGCTCGATATCGAAATGCCGCGCATGGATGGTTATGAATTCGCATCACACGTGCGCAACGACCCGCGCGTCGCCGACATTCCGATCATCATGGTGACGTCGCGAGTTGGCGATAAGCATCGCGCCCGCGCGATCGAGCTAGGAGTCAATGACTACCTGGGCAAGCCGTACCAGGATGCTGAATTGCTTGAAGCGATGGCTCGCCTGCTTGAAGAAAAAGGAATCACGTTGACGTGAGCACAGAAAACGACGAACTGTATAGCTTGCTCATACCGCTGGCCGAAGATCGCCTGATCGTTCCACGCGCCTGCGTTGTTGAAGTCGTCCGCTTTTCGAAACCCGATCACGAGGCTGGCGCTCACGCCTGGATGCTCGGAACCGTTAACTGGAATGGGCGGCAGTTGCCGGTGATGTCTTTTGAGGGCGCGTTGGGCAAGGAAGTGCCCGCGCCAACCGGGCGCACGCGAGTCGTCGTTTTCTATGCCAGCACCGGGCAGCTCAAGACCGGCTATTTTGGCGTGCTGACGCAGGGCTTCCCGCAACTGGTTCGGGTCAACCGCGATGTACTCGATCTGCATACAACAGAAGGGTGGCCCGAGGAAGCACCCGTACTGTGCAGGGTCAAAATGATCAACGAATTTCCGCTCATTCCCGACCTCGACAAACTCGAGACGATGCTCGCCCAGGAATCCATCCAGGCCTGACGGAAAGGTAATCGTCTTGTTAGAACTTGATCGCGCCGATCCGGCGGAGCCTATAGCCGGCGCAGAATTATGGGCATGAGACTTGCCCTGATCCTCGCTATTGCTGCTTTTTTTCTCGCGTACAGCGCTCATGCGGAAGAAGCTGCGGCGGAGATTGATTATCTGTTGACGACCGTTGGCAGCAGCAATTGCGTGTTCATCCGTAACGGCAAGCGCCACAGCGCGGGCGATGCCGAAAAACATCTGCGCATGAAATATCGGCGTGGCAGGCGCTACGCGCCTACGACCGAGGCCTTTATCGAAAACCTGGCGAGCAAGAGTTCCATGCGTAATAAGCTCTACCACATTGACTGCCCTGGTGAAGAAATCACTCCTTTCGGCGAGTGGCTCGCCCTGCGATTGGCCACATACCGCGAAAGGCAAATCGATCAGGGCAAAGTCGATTGAGGTGGGCCGGTTGTTGCTCGGCGCTACATTGACCGCTTCTGGCCGAAAGCAGTCGCTGACAACGCTTCAAAAAGAGCAACTTGAAAAATACCCCTCCGGGAGGGGTGGGCGATCACTTATCCCGCAAATCACCCCAGCAAGATTGTGCGACAGCGATCGCGGTCAGTGCAGCGGTTTCGGTGCGCAATATCCTTGGCCCGAGCGAAACGGCCGCGAAACCTGCGATGTCTGCGTCTTCGTATTCTTTGTCGCTAAAACCACCCTCGGGACCGATGAGCAGGCATACCTTGGTGACGGGCGCAGCTATCGAGGATAGCGGCGTGCTGGCACCGGGATGCAGAATCAGATCTGAATCCGTCTCTTTGGCGCCTTCGCCGAGCCAGCTATTGAGATCGACGGGCGCGTCGATCAACGGCGGACGAATGCGGCCTGACTGCTCGCAGGCGCTAATGGCAACACTTTGCCAGTGATCATTTCGTTTCGCGGCGCGCGCCTGATCCAGTTTGACCAGCCCATACTCCGTAAACACCGGGGTTATGCGTTTTACGCCAAGCTCGGTCGCTTTTTGCACAACGAAGTCCATTCTCTCGCCGCGCGAAATACCCTGCACGAGATGAATCTTGAGGGCTGATTCAGTTGCCGTTTCGACCGGTGCATCAACAACGACGGTCGCGATGTTTTTCCCCAGCGAGGCGACACGGGCGTCAAACTCGCCGTCGTCACCGTTAAAAACGGTCAGCAGGTCGCCGTCGCGCAGCCTGAGTACGCGACCGAGGTAGTGTGCCTGTTCGCGACCGAGCTGCAGTTCAATACCAGAACCGAGCGTGTCGTTGACGAAGAGTCGGGTCGATGCCATTGCCGTTGATTTTGTTGTCCCCGAAGACGACTATCGTATACCAATGAACACGTCTTACAGTATTGAAGCCCAAAGTGGCCTGATCGCACCAGCACGGCAGGTCTCGAGCCCAAACTGCGACGAGCGCCCGGAGCGCGCGCTGCCGGACACGTTGGTGATCCACGGCATCAGCTTGCCGCCAGGCGTGTTTGGTGGCCCCGAGATTGAACAGCTGTTTACAAATCAGCTCGATTGGGACGCCCACCCATATTTTGCCGAAATCCGCGGGCTCACGGTTTCCTCACACTTGCTGATCCGGCGCGACGGCGAGCTGCTCCAGTTCGTGCCTTTTACCCAGCGTGCATGGCACGCAGGAGAATCGTCGTTCAGGGGCCGTAGCGGCTGCAATGACTATTCGATCGGGATCGAGCTGGAAGGTGAGGACGAGACACCGTACAGCGACGAGCAATATGCCGTATTGTGCGACGTGAGCCGCGCAATCATTGCTGCGTATCCTGGTATTACTGGCCGCGAAATTGCAGCACACTCGGATATCGCGCCGGGCCGAAAAACCGACCCGGGCCCTGCTTTTGACTGGCTTCGATTGTATGATGGCATCTGCTGAACCCTGTCTGCAGAACAACACGAGTTAAGGAACGATGCATCTGATTGCCCTGCTTATTGGTCTGGTCATTGAACGGCTTGCGACACAGTTATTTCATCTGCGCAGACTGCGCTGGATCGATCGCGTGATCGATGCTGGTTTTCGGCAGGCAGGTCGCCTGTCCAACTGGCCTGCGCTGATTCCAATAGTAGCGCTCGTGGTGCTGCTCGTAGTGCCCGTGCTCGCGCTCACAGTGGTGCTTGTCCTTCGTGATCCTCTGCTCGGTTTTCCCTACCTGATACTCGGCGTATTCGTGCTGTTTTTCTCACTCGGCCCGCAGGATATTGGCGAAGACGTCGATGAGTACTGCAAGGCCATGGAAGATGACGACAAAGAACGTATTCGAGAGACTGCCAGGGCCATCATCGAGAGTGATGTTCCCGAGGATACGCTGGAGCGCATTCACCGCGTTGAAGAGGCCGTTTGTGTTCAGGCGAACAATCGCCTGTTTGCTGTCATCTTCTGGTTCGTACTGCTGGGGCCACTCGGCGCGTGGACTTACCGGGCAACGGATCTGATACGCCGTCGTGCAGTGTTTGTTACAACGCGTGAAGATGAGTCGAGCGGAATGCCGGAACGCCTGCGTGATGCGGCCATTGTCCTGCACGGCTGGCTTGCCTGGATACCCGCACGGCTCACGGCGATTGGCTATGCGGCGGCCGGCAATTTCGATACAGCGCTCGGTGCATGGCGTGCGCCAACGGAACAAGAATCCGACTCAGCGTCGGAATACAACGAACATTTGCTCGCACGCGTTGGTGTCGGCGCGTTGGCACTGGGCGATGACTCCGACGAGGACCTTGTAACGCGAGGCGTGCGCGGGGCTACAGCGGCCAACCGACTTGTCTTTCGCCTGCTTCTGATTTCGGCCGTTGTCGTCGCCGCAATGACGTTGTACGGCTGGACGCAGTGAGGGCGTGCCGGGCGGCACTGATCCTGCTCACGTCGTACGCCCTCGGCGCCTGTTCTGAGGCGCCACTGCCTGAGCACAAGGGCGGAACCTATCAACGCGTCGTAACGCTTGCTCCCAATTTGACGGAACTCGTATTTGCGGCGGGTGCCGGTAGCTCGCTCATCGGTGTCAGTGCCTATTCGGATTACCCACCTGCTGCGCTCGAATTACCGATCGTCGGTGATGCATTCATGATCGATCAGGAGCAGCTGGCGATCCTGAAGCCCGATCTCCTGCTCGTGTGGCAGAGCGGAACACCCGCGCATATCATCGATGAACTGCGCCGCGTGGGATTCAACGTGGAGGTCATTCGCACGAGCAGCCTTGCAGATGTTGCGTCGGCGATCCGCCGCATTGGAATACTGACGGGGCATACTGACGATGCGGAAGCGGCCGGTCGCGCCTATGAGCGCGGGCTTGAGTCTATTGGCGGCAATAGTGATCAGCTCACCGACATCCGGGTTTTCTACCAGGTATCGCAACGGCCACTGTTTACGGTGAATGGTGACCATTACGTGAGCGAACTGATCACTCTGTGCGGCGGCAGCAATGTGTTCGCCGACCTGGACGAACTGGCACCGACGATCGATGTAGAGTCGGTCGTCGAGCGCAATCCCGAGGTCTTGCTCGCGAGTACCGATGCTGGCGAGAACGCATTTGCTGAGTGGCAAAGGTGGCCGCATATGGCCGCCAACGAGACAGGCAACCTGTTCCTGATGCCCGCCGATGCGATCGGACGGGCCACACCTCGGTTGTTGCTGGCTGGAGAGGCTGTTTGCGAGGCACTCGCCGAAGGCCGGCGCCG